>MGXH01000085.1 GCA_001801305.1 Gammaproteobacteria bacterium GWE2_42_36 | reverse complement strand
AATAGCTTGGCCGAGTTTGCCCGTAAAATTGACGGTCTGGTTGGCGATGGTTAAGTCGACTGTGCGATGCGCCGCTTTTGCTGATGTGGCTATTGTGACGACGAAAAATAAAATAAATAATTTCTTGATCATGCTCATTTTCCATTATTGCAAAAATTATTCGATGACGGTTGTCATGAGGCTAATCTAGGCAATTCAGTAGATGAATCAGATAAGAAAGCAAAATCGGCCTCCGTTAAGAAAGGCGTGATGTCTCCATTTACGCTAAGGTATGAACGTGTTTCCTTAATAACAAACGATCTAAGTTCACGCGATTCAATTTCTATGGCAGGAGGAGGGATGTCCATTACTTTCAATGCTCGTTGATCAACTTGAAATAGTCCTGCTAATTCATTTTGCATTGAGCGAACAGCCAGATAGTCATTAAGCATGAAACCAGAGCAAGGGGATGAATGATTATAAAAAGAATTAAATGCTGCTTTGAGAATTTCTAGCATTTGTTTAGCTGGATAATCGCTAGCTTGAATCTCTTTACACTTTGGATAGCGTTTTTGCCGCCCTTCAAAATAAGATAATAACTTCCGTATACGACCTTGCAAGCGACATACAGCCATACTTTTTGTTGTTTCGAATCGCTTCTTGGCATCATCTTTCATTAGCACTCTCTTTTTTAATTTCCAAGCTAAAGTATATTTCTTTTTTATTAAAATGAAATATTTTTTTGATTATATTTTATTCAATAAAAGGAAGGATTGTTTTTGATTTGCCTTATATCGGTATTACAATTCCAATCTTATCGTCCAAATTAAATTTGTTATCAGCGCGTGAAATTTTATGAAATGTGTTTTTATCGATCAAGGGTGTTATGGTGTATTAAGACCTAATGGTCAGCAGGAAGTAAATAGCTTAATAACAGATGGATTATATAACTGTTGTAGTATTGCTGCGTGGCGGGAAGGACATATGTTTTTATGTCATGCTGATGCATTAACGAATCTGACAAATCCTAAATTCGGGTTTATCGCTTGGGCAAGAAAGCTTCCTCGTTCAAGGATTCCAATAGAGATCAGATACAATGACGATTCACATCCAGAGATAAGAAAAAACTTGTTCAGAGCCATTGCTGCATTACAACGCGATTACCGTCTTCTAGTTCACGCCGCGCCAGCACCTGATGGGATGCGCACCGTTGTGTTATACAGAGATGGGGGTGCTCATCCAGAACATGCTGTTTATTCATCTTATTTACCTAGAGATATTCGGTCAAAAAATGTTCCTTTAAATGAATATGCAGGAAGTATCAATGGGACGAAGAATACTCATTCTCTCCCGCCTGTTTGCATTTACGATGACAGCGGAATAGAGTTGACGCCAGAAGTGGTTGCTAATTTCTATGAGCGCCAACGTAGTCCTAATTTTGCACTACTTATTCGTGTGTTAAGACGACCTCCTCTTACGCCAACTTCGGATGAAGAACGCCAAGATGATCATGGCGTGAGAGTTCACTAGTCACTTTTTATAGTTGCTGAAGAACTTTCTAAATCGGGATTTAGGTAGTAATATTGTCTAATATGCAACATAGGGAGCATGTTGATATGAAAAAACAGCCATTAATTTATTTTGTCAAAAAAATCTTTTTCATTACTTTAATATTTATTATTTCATTTCCAGTCTGCGCTCAAAATGATGCTGGGCATGAAAGCCATCATGTGATGGGACAAATGGATACCTCTTTCATTTCTCAAAACAAGCCGGGCGAGAATAAAGCAAACATCTGTCCCTTTTCAGTTATGTCCGATGAAAATAATGCGCTCGTAGTGCAATATCAGGAAAAAACTTATTACTTTTGTTGCGCTGATTGCGAAAAATTATTTAAAGAAAATCCTCAACGTTATGCGACAAAAATAAAAACCATTGATTTTGTTACATCTCAATTTAAATTTACTCCCGCATTAATTACCGTGAATAAAAATGATATTGTTCGTTTGATTGTGACATCAAGTGATGTTACGCATGGCGTTTATATTAAAGACTATCATATCAATGTACCGATCGAAAAAGGCGAGAAAAAAGTGATTGAATTTGTGGCTGACAAAGTCGGTACATTTACAATCATGTGTTCCGTTTATTGTGGCCCCGGGCATCATCAAATGAAAGCAACATTGGTTGTTAAAAATGCAATTTTTTAAAGACATCAAAAATGTCGTCATTTTAACGTTAGTTGTTTTATTTTTTATTGGGATACCCCACGAAAATGGTCGTTTTATTTTATGGGTATTGTCAGGCGTATTGACGGCTGTACTCGTTGATGCTGTGATTCATCGTTTGATTCGTCATTCATGGGATTTCCCTAAAAGCGCTATCATCAGCGGATTGATTGTTTCTGGGGTTCTGAGTTTTGACGAATCTTTTTGGTTGATTTTTGTTTTTTCCTCCCTCGCTATTATTTCAAAATATATTATTCGGTTACATAAAAAACATTTTTTAAATCCTGCCAATATGGCACTGTTTATTGCGACATTATTTCATTTTCCACTCACCTGGATATTAGAATCGAATAGGTATGTCTTAATCTTGGCTGGATTGTACTTTGTTTATCGGCTCAAAAAATGGGGACAGGTGATCGGATTTATAGCCGTCTTTAGTGCGCTGATGTTTATTGATGGTGCGCATCCTTTCAACATGATCAGCTGGTTTTTTGTTTTTATTATGTTAATCGAACCAAAAACATCAGGCTTTGGTTTTGTTCGAGGGATTGTTTTTGGTCTTATTGCGGGCATTGTGTCGTTCTTAATACTGACGTTTTTCCCACAATATGATTTTTTTGTCGTCGGATTATTCATCGCTAATTTATGCAATCCTGTTTTAGATCATTGGGAGAATAAACGAAAACCCCAGTTGCATTGATTTTGATACAAACTTTAATGACGCGCGTTTACACTACAATAATCTGAATTCTGGATAGTAGGGACGAAAAATGGCATATTGGATCTCGATATGATGATCATTGTTTTCTTGAGGTCGCCACGATTCGTGTCGGAGAAGCGATTGGGTGAAGTGATAGAGATTTTTCGTGGTAAGAACCGCTATTGAATCAATACAATTGTACTAAAAAATTGCATTGATGAATTAAATCTGAAACAGTATAGTCTTAGTGTGGGAATCAGTTGCAACCATTTTTGTTAACTACAATAAGGAGGTTATATGTCAAAGTTACTTAAATTTGTTTGTATTGGGTTGGTATCTGTTTTAATTGCTACGCTTAGTTTCGCTATTTATGCTGATCCCAATCCGGGTGGGATGGCAAAAGGAATGGGGCATGTTTCTGCAGGTAAGGGGCAGAAAAATTTTAATATTCAGAAAAAAAATAGTAAATCTGGTTATCAGGGAGCAAAAAATCTCTCCTTAGGTGGTTCGGCATCAAGGGTGAAATTTTCTGATAAAGATAGAGTAACTATTACTAATTTCTTTTCTGCGCATCCTTTTAACTCTACGCCATTGCCTCCGGGGATCGCTAAAAATTTAGCGCGGGGAAAACCGCTTCCCCCAGGCATTGCTAAGGTATTTTTGCCGGATGATTTGACTCGTTTGTTGGGTGCTTATCCGGGTTATGATTATCTCGTCGCAGGAAAAGATGTACTGTTAGTAAATCAATCAAACCAGATAGTGACCTCTATTTTACGTAATGCTTTGCCTTGATATTGCTTTGTGGCATTAAGTAAAAGATGCTTTGTTAACATTGGGTTTGTTATATATCGCTCATATCTTTTAAGGTAACTGTTCATCGCAATCGCGGTGAATAGTTATGTTTTGAGAATAAAATATTCTTCTCCACGACGTAAAGAAAGAGGGGGGGTATTTGGACAGAGATTGGGTTGGCCTTACTTGTTTTCCATTATCCCGAACTCAGGTTAAAGTATAAAAGCACCACTGCATGTTTGATTATTCTTATTGGGGAGGGTCTGCCATAAAAACAATTCAAGAAAAACTTTGCTCGATTATTGATACTGCAATTAGGGCCCAACGAATCATCGGATCTAGCATTATTGTCGCAAAACGCGGTGAGATCATATTTGAAAGTCACGATGGGTTTGCTGATCGAGAAGCGGGAATTCCTGTGACGGGCAGCACGCTATTTCGTCTGGCCAGTATGACAAAGCCTATTGTTTGTGCGGCGGCGATGGCTTTATTGGAAAGAAGGTTTTTTCAATTAAATGATCCGGTTACCGCATGGCTACCCACTTTTACGCCAAAGCTACCAAATGGAGAAAAAACAACTATTACATTGCATCATTTATTAACACATACGGCAGGACTAGACTATGGTTTTTTGGCGCCAGATAATGAGCCCTATTATTCAGCAGGTGTTTCTGATGGAATGGATGATCGAGTGCTATCTTTAAAAGAAAATTTAAATCGAATCGCACAAGTGCCTTTATATTTTGTTCCTGGCAGCGCATGGCGTTACTCGATAGCTACTGATGTACTGGGCGCTGTACTCGAGAAAGTTTGTGAACGATCATTGTCGGAAATTGTTGAGCAATATATCACGGAACCTTTAGGGATGTGCGATACCACTTTTTACGTCGAAAAAAGTGATCGATTAGCACAGGCTTATGCGGATAGCGATTTACTGGGTGGCGTTGCGCGATTGATGAAACCTCACGATCAGGTGTTTTTAGCGGGTTGTGGGCCTATTCATTACTCTCCTGGACGTATCACAAATCCGAAAGCCTATCCATCAGGCGGTGCAGGCATGGCAGGTACAGCGAAAGATTATCTTAAATTTTTAGAAGCGGTTCGTCGAGGTGGAGCGTCTTTGCTCAATGAGCAGTCAGTGTGTCTTTTAACAGAAGATGCTGTGCCGCATATGGTTCAGCCAACAGCAGATCCAGGCTTTGGTTTTTCTATGGGTTTTGCAGTATTGCGTGATCCGAAAATAGCAGGGAGACCTCAGTATGCGGGGAGTTATGAATGGGGTGGTGTGTATGGTAGCAAAATGTTTGTCGATCCTGTCAATGAATTATCGGTGGTGATATTGACGAATACGGCATTGGAAGGGTTAATGGGGAAATTTCCGATAGATCTCATGGAAGCCATCTATGATGCGAAATATAAATAATAAAGTATTTAATAGCCATTCAAAAAGGTTATCAAAATATTTTTTTAATAAATTGATTATAAAAAAGAAGAGATATTTATGTTTTATGAAGCGGGCAAGCAAAACACAATGAGGACGCTTGAGTTAGCGTTCAATGCGGCAAAGCAACAAGAGATTTCTCATCTTGTGATTGCCAGTACGGTGGGTGATACGGCGCGCGCTGCTTTGAAAATGGTTGATCATTCAAATATGAAATTGGTTGTAATTACCCATGCGGCAAATTTTCGCGCGGGGACTGCTCAAGAATTTAATGCCGATCTCCGTGAGGAAATAGAGAATGCTGGGCATTATGTACATTCGGGTGTTCATGTTTTATGCGGGTTAGGTAGAGCAATTAAAAGTAAAATGGGATGGAGTGAGGAAGAATTAGTCGCAAGCACGTTAAGGATATTAGGGCAAGGGATGAAAGTTTGCATAGAAATTGCTGCTATCGCTACGGATGCTGGTATGGTGCCACATCCAGGTAAAGTCATATCAGTTGCTGGAACGGGATATGGCGCTGATACAGCTTGTGTTATTAGTACGGCGCCTTCATCTCGGTTCTTTGACTTAAAAGTGCATGACGTTATTACGAAACCTTATGTTTTTTAATTAACCTGAGTTCTGGTTTTGTGCGCGACAAAAAATAAATGACGAGACTGCTTAGGTTTGATAGAGGATGTGCCAAAAGAGTGAATCATCTGATTTCGTATTGTCCCGGTATAAGTGACGCAAAAAAGTCCTGCTGTTTTTCCCGTGAGATCGCCACCCTGCATATTGAGTTGAATAGTTGTAGTGCCCATAGCATTCACATCGGCATTGATAACGGAACTGTTTTGTAAATCCGCATGTGAATCACCTGCCAAAGATAAATTTAACTGATTAATCACATTATCATTCCCTTGTAGATGCGTTGACCCTGCTGCATGGATAGTCAGTGTGTCGACATGAAAATTTGAAAATATCACATGGGTTTTGCCCGCTGTGCGCAAAGCAATTAATTTTGGAAGGGTTATTTGCGCGATATGATTATCTTCGGTGGATGAAATTAAATGTAAGGTGTCGTCGGTATATTGCGTTTGAACAGAATTTTTTTCACCTGGAGCGATTATTTTTACGCTGTACTGATCGCCACGTATAATGCGGACAGTCCAATCACCTTTGATGTTAATTTGAGTGAAAGTGGGTTGAATCAGGGTGTTATCTTTTAGCTGATAAACCGTTACTGTTTGTGGGATGATGGGACCCGGTGCTAAGATCGACCGGATGAGATACGCGCGCGTGACAATAGCGGCTAACATTAACAAAGCGATCACGCCAATAGCAGCCGTCAGTAAAATTTTATTACTCGTTTTCATTTTTATACTCCTGTTCATTCAGTTAAATCAAACTTTGATAAAATATTATTTTTCATTTTCACCTTGTTGTAAAAATAGTGCTTTCAATTCGTCAAAGCGAATGCCAAGCAATTTAATTTGTTTGAAAAACGCAGGGGCTTGGTGTTTCAAAAAAGCCGCTTTTTTTAATTTTAATGTTTTTTGATAAGCCTCTTTCGATACAAAATAACCAATGCCACGCTTAGTATAAATAATATGTTTTTCTTCTAAATAGACATAAGCGCGCATCACTGTGTTTGGATTAACTTCAATCGACATGGCGATTTCGCGTACGGCAGGGATGCGGTCTTGATCAACCCATTCTTGGCGTAATATTTTTTCGCAAATGTAATCAACAATTTGCAAATAAATCGCTTGATGTGGATGAAATTCCATTTATCGATCCTCACATTCTTTGAATCGATAATAAGCGGTTATCCAGCAGAGTGCGGCTACTAAAAATGAAACAAGCAGATGGCCGATATGGAGTGTCGAAAAAACTTGAGCGACAGAAAAATTGGATTCTGTCATGAGATGTGCCAGAGAGGAAAGTGGTATGGCCATCCATGAGAGTAATCCGCTGAGACATAACAACAGTAAGCTAATGATGCAAATAGATAAAATAGTTTTGATGAGTGGATAGCGTTTAAAATAAATGGCGCCCAAAAAGAAAATTGATTGCACCACGATATATTGCCAAATGGACTGCCCAATACGATAACACCACGGATTGAAAAATGTCACATCATATTGCCCCAGCAGTAGGGCCAGTAAATTGATCAACCATAGCGTTAATGTGTACAGTAATAATAAACCTAACGCATATCCTATCGTGGAGAGAATCAATCGGCTAAGGAATTTTTCGATCAGGGATGCAGGCAGCATGAATAGTTGATAGGCCTGTTTTCGGTGATAGATATCACGAAATAGCGTGCCAGTGAGGAGTATTCCACCGACAAATAATATCATACGATACAAACGGATTGAGGTGCTGAGCGAGGAGATTGAAAATAAGCTATGTAATACGGTTAACGCAATAAAGGCACACGATCCCCATATAATTTTAGATCGGTTTAAATACACATCTTGCTGAACAACGCGTAAAAATCGGTTGATTTTCATAGTGCACCTCGTTTAGGTTGAAATATAGCGGGATTTGCCAGCACTGCATTAAAAAGAAGTTCTAGTTGAATATTGGATTCTTCATGAAAGTCATTTTTCAAGATGGAAAGATAGCCAGCAGGAATAGCTTCGCTATAGATAACGCGAGTTTTATCCGGTTTTTCAAAGCTTTTTTCAAACATAAATGTTTCTGTAATCGCGGCTGTTGTTGCTTGTAAAATAACCTTTCCGGCTTCTAATATCGCAACGGCGTCAATGAGATTTTCCAGCTCTCGAACTTGATGTGTTGAAATAATAATACAGCGTTCCTCGAGCGGGTATGCGGCTAATAATTTACGTAAGCCGCTTTTGCTGGGGATATCTAATCCATTGGTTGGCTCATCGAGAATGAGTATTTTTGTATTAGCGGCTAAACCAAACGCTAAAACGACTTTCTTTTTTTGGCCATAGGATAGCGAGGATAATGATTGCGCTTTATTAATTTCAAACACGTCGAGATGGGTCTTAAAGCAATCCGTGCTGAATTGAGGGTAAAAGGGCGCATACAAGGTTTCAAATTTGTGTACGGTCATTTCCGGCAGGTCAATTTCTTCGGGAATAAAATAGATTTCCCTTAAGAATTCTACGGCTCGTTTTGCTGGATTCAATGCAAGGGCTGCAATTTCTCCCTGTTGTGCATAGAGGAGTCCTGATAATAGTTTCAATAAGGTCGTTTTGCCTGCGCCATTCTTTCCTAATAACCCATAAATATGCCCTGCGGTGAATGATATGTTTAAATCAGAAAATAGGGGCGTTTCTGGGTGATAGCTAAAACCAACTTGTTTCAGGGTGATCATATCAGGCGACCTCGTATAGTGTATTATTTAACTAACACACAAATGCTAACTGAGAGCAATAGTCGGTGTCAAGATGGATTTTTAAACTGAACTATCTGTTATCATCACGATCATAGCGAATCATGACAGCGCTTCAATCTAAGGAAACTATTTTTTCTTTAATTTGTTGCAAGGTTTTGATGCATGAAACAAAAGCTTTGTTGGGTAAAGTGGAGACTAATTCATCTCGCAATTGATCAACTGTTGCATGAATTTTTTTTAGTGCGGTTTTGGCTTTTGGCGTTAATTGAATGATTTTGTTGCGTCGATCAGCTGCATCCGCGCATCGCTTAATCCATCCATCTTTTTCCAGTCGATCGAGTAGCCCGACGAGCGTAGGCCCTTCAATATTCATTTGAGTCGCTAATTTTTTTTGAGTGAGAGATTCAGCAGCGCGAGAGATATGTAATAAGGTTCTCCACTTAGCTTGAGAAAGTCCTAACGGCTTTAATCGTTTATCCAGTTGAGTGCGCCAAGCGCGCGCTGTCTCAAAGAGAATCGTTGGAAATAATTTTGTATCCATAAGTTTAAACTGATAGTCAACTAATGAATAGTAAGCTAACATTTCGTATTATGATAAGCAAGCTTAATATAGCGCTAAATTTCAGAAGAGGTGGTATGAGTTTTTTCAAGAAGAGTTTTTCGTCGATCAAATCGCATCGGCGTTTGGTGCTTGCACTGTTCATTATCGGTGTGATTGTTATCATTGTATTTCGAATACTATGGGTTACTAAAAGCAAAGGGCATGTGACTCCTGCAACAACAGTGACCGTAGCCCCGGTTTTTATTCGACCTATGCCGATTGAATTAACAACATTGGGTTCTGTTGAGCCAGTGCAGTCGGTTGTGGTGGTGCCTCAAGTGACGGGTGTGATCAAAAAAATTGATTTTGAAGCAGGACAAATTGTTCAGGCAAATCAATTATTATTTGAAATTGATCCCGCCACGTCCATTGCCGAGGTGCAAAAAACGCAGGCGGCACTGCAACATGATCAAGCCACATTGACAGCATCGCAAGAAGATTTAAGTCGATTTACTGCGTTGGTCAAGTTGGGTTATGTGACACAACAGCAATATGATCAAGCAAAGGCTGCAGCAAAATCTCAGCAAGCGCAAGTCAGTGCAGATCAAGCGGTACTGCATCAAGCACAAATTCAATTGGGGTATACACAAATCCGTGCCCCTTTTGCTGGAAAAACAGGCAATGTGACGGTCAAAGTGGGCGATTTGGTAACCGCGGATAGCCCCGTGCCTTTAGTGACGATCAATCAATTAGATCCCGTACTGGTTGGTTTTAATTTACCAGAACGTGATCTACCCTCTATTTTAGCCTATCAAAAGCAAGGCTCATTGAATGTCTCTGTGTTTTTGGAAGGGGGTATTCGTCCATTAGGCACAGGGCGTTTAGTTTTTATTGATAATGCGGTGAACGCTCAAACAGGAACGGTTTTGTTTAAAGCCGAGTTAGATAATGCCCGCGGATATTTATGGCCTGGGTTAATGGTTAAAGTGGAATTGATTTTAAGTGTCGAGCCGAATGCCATGGTTGTTCCTGCAACGGCTGTTCAGTTTGATCAACAGGGAAGCTTTGTGTATCGCGTTGAACAAGGAAAAGCCGTCGTACAGCGTATCACCATCAACAGACGAGTAGGCAATTTGGTTGTTGTTCAAAAAGGATTGGTAGCGAATGAGTCCGTGATTACAACGATTTCTCCCGATTTGAATGATGGGACCGCAGTCCGAGTTGAGACTTCATCTCCGAGTGGGCGGGTACTCTCATGAATTTATCAGCTCCTTTTATTCGTCGCCCGGTAGCAACAACTGTGCTGATGATTGGCCTCATTATTTTTGGTTGGGCTGCTTATCGTTTATTACCGGTGAGCGAGCTCCCCAACGTCGATTTTCCCACGATTGTGGTGACGGGGAATGTGCCGGGCGCAGATCCTGAAACCATGGCAAGTACTGTGGCAACGCCGCTAGAAAAACAATTAAGTAGCGTCGCGGGCATCGACTCCATGAGTTCGGTCAGTTCTGAAGGGCAAACGCAAATTACATTACAATTTACATTATCGCGTGATATTGATGCCGCTGCGCAAGATGTTGAAGCGGCTATTTCACAAGCGACGCGTCATCTGCCGGCACAAATGCCCAATCCGCCTACTTTCCGAAAAGTGAACCCTGCGGCATCTCCGATTCTTTTTTTAGCATTGACTGCGGATCATCTGCCGCTGACTGTATTGGATGAATATGCCGAAACGCAAATTGCGCAGCGATTATCCATGATCAATGGGGTTGCGGAAGTCAATGTCTTTGGCGCACAGCAATATGCGGTCCGTATTCATCTGAATCCCAGCGCGTTGGCAGCGCGAGGATTGGGAATCGATAATGTGGTGAGTGCGATTCAAGGGATCAATACCAATCAACCGGCCGGTACATTACAAACGGATGCGTATTATCATTTGCTTAAAGTGGATGGTCAGTTGAGCAATGCTGCTGCTTATAATGATGCGGTTATTGCATCGAGTAACAATGCTTTCATTCGATTAAAAGATATTGGTTATGCCGCCGATAGTGTTGCCAATGATAAATCGGCTACTTGGTATAATGGACACCAAGCGATTGTGTTGGCGATTCAACGTCAGCCGGATGCGAATACGGTCGCTGTGGTTAAAGATATTTTTAAAGTATTGCCGACCTTGACTAAATCGTTACCAGGTGGTGCGCATCTGCAAATTGTTTATGATCGTTCTCAATTTATCGAATCATCCGTAAACGATGTGCAATGGACCTTGTTTTTTGCGGCTTTATTAGTAGTAGGAATTATTTTTTTATTTTTAAATAGTTTTTCATCCACGTTAATCACGGTTTTGGCCTTACCCGTTTCTATTGTCGCTACGTTTGGTGTGATGTATTTATTAGATTGTAGTTTAGATAATCTTTCACTTATGGGTTTGGTATTGGCGGTTGGTTTTATTATCGATGATGCGGTGGTCGTTCTTGAAAACATCATGCGTCATTTTGAAGCGGGAATGGATCGATTATCCGCAGCATTACAAGGATCAAAAGAAGTAGGATTTACCGTGATTTCTATGACGTTGTCTTTGGTGGCTGTTTTTATTCCCATTCTTTTTATGGGTGGATTGATCGGTCGCGTCTTTCATGAATTTGCTGTCGTGGTGGGTACCGCGATTTTAATTTCAGGGGTGACCGCATTGACGTTAACGCCCATGTTATGCAGTCGATTGTTGCCGGCGGTAAAAAATCAACACCAACAAAAACATGCTTTTGAGCGGTTATTTGATCGTACACGACTTTTTTACGAACACAGTTTACGTTGGTCTATTGATCATGTTCGTATGATTTTGATGATCGCATTTTTTATGTTGATCGCGACGGTGGGATTATTTTTTGTTGTACCTAAAGGATTTATTCCTTCAGAAGATGTGGGGATGATTATGGGCACGGTTCAAGCACCTGAAGGTCTTGCTTTTCCCGATTTTATAGCGCGTCAACAAGCGGCTACAGCGGTGATTGCGCATAATCCCAATGTCGAGGCGATTGTCTCCAGCATTGGACAAGGGTCAGAAGGCGCAGCGAGCGGCAATTCAGGACGTTTTATTATTCGATTAAAACCCACATCGCAACGATCGGCAACAGCGGATGCGGTGATTCAATCGTTACGTATTGCGTTAAATCAAGTCGCGGGCCTCACCGTATTTTTGCAAAATCCGCCGGCCATTCGTATCGGTGGCATGGTCACGAATAGTAATTATCAATACGTTTTACAAGGAACGGATTGGGCGGCATTAACTCAAGCCTCGCAAAATCTTCAGCAGGCGATGAAGGCCATTCCAGGTATTCAAGAAGTGAATACTAATCTTGAATTAAGTAACCCTGAAATTCAGTTACATATTTTACGGGATCGGGCGGCGGCTTTAGGTATTTCCCCTGCGGCAATTGAAACGGTTTTATACCATGCTTATGGTGAAGGTCAAATCAGTACGATTATGACATCGACGGATGAGTATCAAGTAATCGTCGATATTGATCCACAATATCAAAAAAATATCACAGACCTCAATGCGCTTTATTTGCAATCACCTTCAGGCGCCATGGTGCCGCTGGCAAGTGTTGTTGAAATGCAAGAAACGGCTGGTCCTTTATCGGTCAACCATTACGGCCAATTACCCGCGGTGACTATTTCATTTGACGTAAAACCTGGTGTTTCGTTGGGTGCTGTGACGAGTCAAATTGATCAAATGGCGCATCGTCTTTTACCCGAAACAATCACGGGATCATTTGCCGGATCCGCGCAGACGTTTCAGGATTCACTGCATAGTTTGCCGATTTTATTGTTATTTACCATTTTAATTATTTATATGGTGCTGGCCGTTCTCTATGAACATTTTATTCATCCGATTACGATTTTAACGGCACTGCCTTTTGCGCTCTTTGGTGCATTGATTGTTTTACCCTTGTTTCATCAAGAGCTCGATATTTTTAGTTTTATTGGATTGGTGATGTTGGTAGGGCTGGTTAAGAAAAATGGCATCATGATGATTGATTTTGCGCTGGATGCCAAACGGCAGGGATTACCCGCAAAAGAAGCGATTATTCAGGCATGTACGATTCGCTTTCGCCCTATTATGATGACAACGGTTTCAGCGCTTTTAGCGGCACTGCCGATTGCGTTGGGGTTAGGGGCGGGTGGGGAATCGCGCCAGTCATTAGGCATCGCTGTTGTTGGGGGGCTGTTTTTTTCGCAATTGCTCACGTTATATGTAACACCGATTTTCTACTTATTCATGGAGCGCTTTTCGAATCGTTTAAAAAATATGAGTCACCGCTTTTCTTAACCTGACGTAAACAAGTCATGCGCGCAAAATTCCTGATAGCCAATATCGAGATCTTTCGATATGATAGCGGCTTTATTAAATATCAGATATAAATAGGTTATTGATGAATAAATTATGGATTAAAGGTGGCAAAACCTTACGTGGAGAAGTGAGCATTTCGGGCGCCAAAAATGCGGCATTGCCGATTATTGCGGCCAGCCTATTAGTTGATTCTCCTGTGATGCTAAGTCATGTGCCCGATTTGCAAGACGTGACGACCATGATGAAATTATTGGGACTCATGGGTGTTCGTCTAACACGTCATGAGGCCTCTCAAGTTGAGATTGATGCCCGACAGATTGATTCTTTTATCGCACCCTACGAATTAGTGAAAACTATGCGTGCCTCGATTGTTGTTTTAGGTCCTTTATTAGCACGCTATGGTCGAGCGAAAGTTTCTTTACCCGGCGGCTGTGCGATTGGATCGCGCCCAGTTGATTTGCATATTGAAGGGTTACGAGCGATGGGCGCTCAAATTGAAATCGAGCACGGGTATATTGATGCAATCGCTGAGGATGGGTTAAAAGGCGCTGATATTCATTTCCGAACAGTGACTGTCACCGGTACTGAAAATTTAATGATGGCAGCCACATTAGCCAAAGGGACAACGATTTTGCGCAATGCGGCACAGGAACCTGAAGTAGTCGATTTAGCCCAAGCATTAATCGCATGGGGTGCGGATATTGAAGGTGTGGGAACGGATACGATTACCATCCACGGTGTTAAACAGCTCAAAGGTGCTCCGCATCGCATTTTACCCGATCGCATCGAGGCAGGGACTTATTTAGCCGCCGCTGCGATTACGCGAGGGTGTGTCAAAATTAATGATATTCGCGCCGATATTATGCTGTCGACGCTCGAGAAATTTGAGCAGGCTGGCGCACATATTCGCATCGGTGATAATTGGATCGAGCTCGATATGCAAGGCCGCAGACCCAAAGCCGTCGACATTATTACAGCGCCGTATCCTGGTTTTCCAACGGATATGCAAGCGCAGTTTGTAGCCTTGAATGCCATTGCCGTTGGTTCAGCGCGCGTGGTTGAAACGATCTTTGAAAACCGTCTGATGCATGTGCAGGAATTGCAACGCATGGGCGCTGATATCACCATTGAAAATAATACGTCCATTTTATGCAAAGGTGTCGATGTGTTAGAAGGCGCTCCTGTGATGGCCACGGATTTACGCGCTTCCGCTAGTCTAGTGCTGGCGGGACTGGTTGCCTCCGGTGAAACGATTATCGATCGCATTTATCATATAGATCGCGGTTATTCGCATATTGAAGAAAAATTAGCGCAATTGGGCGCTGAAGTAAAACGGATATCGTAGAGGCGAGCTTAAGAAGGTAGCCATACGAACCAAGAGGAAAAAACATGAAAACAAGTCGTTTTTTATTAAGTACCATTAAAGAAACGCCTGCTGATGCTGAATTGATTAGCCATCAACTCATGTTGCGAGCTGGCATGATTCGAAAATTAGGCGCCGGTATTTATACGTGGTTGCCTTTAGGACTGCGTGTATTAAAAAAAGTTGAAAAAGTCGTGAGAGAAGAAATGGATCGCATCGGTGCGCAAGAAATTTTGATGCCTTCGATTCAGCCAGCTGAGTTGTGGCATGAAAGTGGGCGATGGGCTCAGTATGGTGCTGAGTTATTAAGAATCACGGATCGACATCATCATGAATTTTGCTATGGCCCAACGCACGAAGAAGTGGTAACGGATTTAGCCCGACGGGAATTGCGCAGTTATAAGCAATTGCCGCTTATCTTATATCAAATTCAAACGAAATTTCGCGATGAAATTCGTCCGCGATTTGGTGTCATGCGTGCGCGAGAATTTTTGATGAAAGATGCCTATTCCTTTCATGAAGACGACGCTTCTCTGAAAACAACCTATGACGTCATGTATGAAACGTATGCGCGAATTTTTCAACGGCTGGGGTTGAATTGTCGAGCGGTGTTAGCCGATTCGGGCACTATCGGCGGAAAAATCACGCATGAGTTTCATGCGCTTGCCGAATCGGGAGAATCGTTATTGGCTTATAGCGATGAAAGTGGTTATGCAGCGAATGTGGAAACCGCAGAAGCACTTATGCCTCTAGGGGAACGAAAACCAGCGACTAAAAAAATAACCTTAGTCAATACGGGTTCTGCACATACGATTGAAGAAGTTTGCCATCTGTTAAAAATCGATCCAAAACAAACAGTGAAAACATTAATTGTCAAAGGTCGAGAGAAACCCTTTGTCGCCTTAGTGTTGCGAGGCGATCATCAACTCAACGAAATTAAAGCCGCACAATTAGATGCAGTAGCGTCTCCATTAGCGTTCGCTTCAGAAGCCGATGTTTTGAAGACAGTGGGGTGTCCTGTCGGATCAATTGGCCCCATTGATTTAAACATGCCAGTGATTATCGATCGCAGCGCCAGTGTGCTATCCGATTTTGTGTGTGGTGCTAATCAAGCCGATCATCATTATCGTGATGTTAATTGGGAACGCGATGTCGCCATTGAAATGATTGCCGATATTCGTAACATCGAAGCAGGTGATCCATCACCCGATGGTAAAGGGCATATTCGATTTGCGCGTGGTATTGAAGTGGGTCAAGTGTTTCAGTTAGGTACGCGTTATTCGACCAGCATGAATGCAACGGTATTAAATGAAAAAGGTGAAATGTCGACTTTGTTTATGGGTTGTTATGGGATTGGTGTGTCGCGTACAGTGGCGGCCGCGATTGAACAATCACATGATGAAAAAGGCATTATTTGGCCCGATGCAATGGCCCCTTTTCATATTGCCATTATCCCACTCATCAAAGATGCACAAGATGAAATGTCTCAGAAAATAAAAGCATTAGCAGAACAACTGTATGAGCAATTAACGAAAGTCGGCTATGAAGTGCTGCTGGACGATCGTGAAGAACGACCGGGCGTTAAATTTGCCGATATGGATTTGATCGGTATTCCACATCGATTGGTATTAAGTCCGCGGTTGGGATTAGAGCAGGTCGAATATAAATCGCGAAAGAGCGCTGACGTCACGACAGTTTCGATGAAGCAATTGATCAATTTTTTTAAAGAAATTAACCTTCTTGATTGATTGGCCATATAAACCGCCTGTTTTTTTATGCCATTTAAAAATAAGGCGGTTTTATAATAGGCAGAATTTTAGTGTCTTTTACTTGGCGCGGCAGATGGCGCTTTTTCTTGATCTTTGTTAGCTAAGGCTTCTTGTTTTAGCATTTTTTCCAATAATTGAGAAAATCCCTGACATTCTTGTAATAATAAACTTTCTTCCTGAGGCGCAATGGCGAGGATATCACCATTGCAAAATGGATGAGGTCCTTGTCTATAGTGTTCGAAAGTTTCCGGATCTGGATTTTCTCTTGTTGTATGATCGATAGCGCATGGACCAATTATTTCAAAAACATGTTCATAGTAATCTGATAAAGGTTCAACTCTCCCATCAAAAAAATCGACTACTACAGCATTTGGATCCGATTGTATTAGTTGATTTTGCCAGGGAATATTATCTTGTGATACGAAAAATAATCTACGATTAATTTTTAAGTGGCTAGGTGTGCTTTTAGGGTCCATCCCAGGAAGATCTATGTTCTCGAGATTTTTATGAGGGTTTAAAAAATCGCTCCCTCCTATGATGGTTAAATTTTCAAGGATATTGGTTCCCCCCCCATGTTGCCTTTCTCTTGTAAAGGACCCATTCAAGAAAACCCCGGAAAAATAAACATGATGATTGGTGAGATGACTTTTCCGCTCTAATATTGCTCTTAACGTCAAAAAAGTCGCCATAGCAAAGCTTGTGCATCGACCTTCTTTGTGATGAAAAAAGATAGAAAGACTGGAGATGCAACGTTTTAGAAAAGAGCAGCATTTATTTGTTAGATCACTTTTCTTCTTGATTGCCGGAGATAGAATATCTAAAGTCATGCTGTATGCTGCAGTTGAAGTGGATCTTGAGGCTACCCTCGTATTTATTCGTTCACAACCATCCGCATCATTTTGTTGAATTCTCTGTACGCCTAATGTGTGCAACTGTTTAAATGCATCACGACCTAATTCAAGTCTCTCAAGTTGACGTGAAACAGAGGGGTCTAAATTAGCCCCTCTTGTTTGTAATGATCGGATAATGAGTTTATAGGCTAAAATTTTTCTATCGTTATTAGGATCAAGGTATTGGTTAAGTCTAACATTTTTATTCGCTTCTGTTTCGTGGGGATCCTTTGGCCTGCAAACTAACAATTGAGCAAGTTGGTGGATAGCGATACCAATAGCGGTTTGTCCTCTCTCGGAAATTATATTTGAATTTAAATCTATTGTGATAATTCCTTGTGCTTTAAATTCCAACAATTGATTAACGTTTTGTACATCTCCCTGCACTACCAAAAAACCAAGGAGCCAAAGAATATCTTCATTTCTATGAGTAAGGTCTATAAAGCGGTTCTCAGGAAAAGCATATTTCTCCCTTAGGTTTGAAAGTAATTGATCTACAGTGGGGATGATTGTTTGCATTATTAAGCTCCTAATTTTTAGTATAAAAAAATAACATGTATAATTATACAAGATGAATATTAGGGAAATATTATGCAAATATTTCTTTCGAGTTGACCGAGTTGACTCATGATAAACCTAACCGAAGAAAAGGCGGGTAAATTATGGATCAAAGACGAAAAGAAATAAAATGGGCCGATTGATTTTTTACGAATGCCGCCGCTTTTTAAATGCCGATTTAATTCGTTGATAGAGCGATGATTTATACTGTGTGAAGTGATGATCGTCGAAATAATTTTCATAAATGAGTCCGAGTGGTACGCGTAACGATTTATCGATTGATTTATCGGCTTCGCTGAGTAGTGCGTAAATTTTTCCGCTGTAAATTTCAGATGATTTTGCTTGCGGTAATTTCCAAGGCAACGCGTGATAGAGCTCGGCCAGTGTAAAAGTTGAGAAGTCTTGTGATAAACGGTACTCATTATTATCGGACAAGTGAATCAGCTGTTTTTGTTTTAATGTATCGATCAGTTGTTTGGGATCTGATTCGTAGATCTTGGCGGTGAGTCGAGATAATTGGTTGAGCGATAATCCCTTTCCTTCGCGATAGGCTTTCCATAAATAACCCAGCCATAAAAAAGCCTGCGTGAAACCGTCGAGTCTTTGTTCGGATGATCGATAAGGGTGCGTTAATACATTTGAAATGAGGGCGCCAAAGAGCACGATGACCCACGAAATATAAATCCACAAAAGAAAAATAGGAATCACGGCAATCGCCCCATAAATGACACGATAGGTAGGAACGTTCATTAAATAAATGACGAAAGCTTTTTTGGCCGATTCAAATAATATTGTGGCGATAATGGCACCGATAAACCCATTTTGAAATGGAACTTTACAGTTAGGGATGAAAGTATATAACAGGCTAAGAGCAACAATGGCAAAGAGGTAAGGGACACTCCCGGATAAAAATGACTGTAAACCAAAAAAGGAAACGGTATCAGAGATGAGTGGCAAAGAAACCAAATAGGATGTAGTGACCATGCTTAATCCGACGAGAATGGGGACGAGACTCAAAATAGTCCAATAGCGGATAATCATCGTGAGCGTATAACGTGATTTTGATGTTTGCCAAATCGCATTGAGCGCATGATCAACGGTGATCATCATCATAAGAGCTGTGACGACTAAAAAAGAGGTGCCGACAAAGGAGAGTTGTCCGGCTTGTTGAATAAAACTTTGTAAATAGCTTTGGACGGCTGAACCGGATGCCGGAATAAAATTACTAAAGATGAATTGTTGAATTTCATTGCCGGCTGCACGGAAAGCGGGAAATGCGGATAGAATCGTTAAAATGACGGTTAATAAAGGGACTAGTGCCAGCAGGGTGGTGTAGGTTAATGCCGAAGCGGAATAAGTTAAACGATCCTCGATAAAACGTCTAACAATGGTTTTTAAAATTTTTTTTACATATAAAAAAAAGCAGCGTAAATGATAGCCAGTTTCCATTTTTTCCTCAAATTTCATTTTTCCAAGTGTAAATTCTGTCGGATGTTGATGAAAATAGCAATGAGGGAATGAGAATTGAGCGGGCGTTTTATCGTTATGCGACAGATTATTATTTTTGATAGGGCGCCCCTGAGTGTCCAATTAAAATAATTATCGCGAAGCGATTCATTTCCTCAATCTTCAATTCTTTTTTTGGCTCAGGACATGTCATCCGAAATTAAAGCAGAAGCGGAGATGATGGCATCGCTCGACAATTCAACTTGCTCAATTTTACTAAATCGCGAAGAAATCTTTTTCGCGGATTTATGAACGTCTTCGATATCTTGATGCGCTTGATTGACATGTTTTGCTAAATTATCAATGCGATCTTGGAATCGTTCAAAATCTTTCGAGAGCATTGTGAGATGTTCTTTGATGACATGGACTTGCTCGCGCGTGGCTTCATCTTTCAATACTGCGCGGATTGTTGTTAACACGGCCATCATCGTTGTCGGCGAAACCATCCAAACATGGGACTTTTGCGCCAGCTCGACAAGTTCTGGAAAATGGGCATGAATTTCAGCGAAAACTGCTTCAGCAGGAATGAACATCACAGCACCATCCGAAGTTTCCGCGGGAATAATATATTTACTGGCAATATCTTGAATATGTTTGCGAATATCTAATTTGAATTGCTGTTCGGCTGCTTGTCGCTCATGATTGGGTAAAGCAAGATCACTTAATTTGCGATAACTTTCTAAAGGAAATTTCGCATCAATCGCAATATCGCCGGTTGGTTTGGGTAAAAAAATCATGCAGTCAACGCGCTTTTCATTGCTTAAGGTGTGCTGCAAAGCGAAAGAACCCTCGGGTAAAACGTTATGAATAAGCGCCGATAGTTGAACCTCACCAAATGCGCCGCGAGATCGTTTGTCAGAAAGTACTTCTTGAAGGCTGACCACATTGGAAGAAAGCTCCGTGATTTTTTTTTGCGCTTCATCGATCAGAGCAAGACGCTTCACAATGTCGATGAATGTGGCCGTTGTTTTTTCAAACCCTTCCGATAAGCGTTTTTCCACTTGCCCACTGATTTCTTTGAGATGCTGTCCTGTATTTTCAGTTAATTTTTCGACGCGTTTCCCGAGCAATTCGGCATGTTGAGACAAAGAGGTTTTGATTTCTTCGCGCATGTGATTCAGGGTGGTTTGCAAACTTTCCTGAAGCACTTTTAAACTAGTTAATTGGTTTTCATGCGATTGTGTTCGATTTTCGTTAAACGCTATTTGGACGGTTTCTTTAAATTCAGCCAGACGTTGTTGTTGCTGTAAGGCGCTTTCATTTAATCGCATCAGCATTTTTTCAGCGGTTTCTTGATGAATTTTATAAAAAATTTCCGTCGGGTTTTCTGTCGTCGCCTTGAGTCGTATCAACAGAACAATGACAATAACAAACCCAACTAAAGATACAACGATTTCAACCATTTTTTTCACATCCTAAAATATCATTGATCGAGAGTATAAATGAAAGCTATTTTTGCACAAGGAAAGCGTAGAATTCGAATAGGGCGTCCTGCTATAGTGTGTGTATCGTAGCAATTAACCTAAATTTTTTATAGGGTTTCTCGCTGAGGTGGGTTGTGATAGGATAATCATCAAAACCAGACAGGAAGTTCGGATGAAATCATCGATGACACGACAAAAATCCATCGCTACAAAACGGCATCGCTCTGTTGAATCATCCACGTACCCTTCTTCATCGGGTAATCCTTCTCAAGCAGCTATCCATAAAAAATCATCGTCGCGAAATGGCGCAATGCTTCTCAATCCTATACAAGGGTTTACGCTTATCGAGACAGTCATTTTTATTGTCGTACTCGGCATTATTGGCGTTAGCATCCTAGCGGCTTTTGTGGCGGCTTTACAGTTTTCTCCTAATACAAAATATGCTTCTCGAGCAACAGAACTGGCTCAACAGCGTATGGATGTGATCTTAGGACAAAAATATCTTTTTGGGTTTGCCGGCACTCAAGATCCTTGTATTGCAACACCTGGGTTGCCGGTTTGTGCTATTCCTGCGGGTTATACCGTGAGCTCTGCTATTGCGAATAATTGGTTAGGTGATGTGAATTACAAAGTGGTCACGGTAACAGTGGGCGGACTATCTCAATTAACTTTGACGAGTTTGGTTGCGAATTATTGAAGGATGATGTCACGAATGTGGATTCAAAAAAATTCAAATCAGATGATGAATCAAAACAAAGGATTTACGTTGATTGAAATCATTATGGTCATTGTCATTTTAGGGATTGTTTCATCGATTGCTGCGCCGATGATTTATGAGGCCAGTCAATCGGCTTCACAGCAATATAAAATGACAGATGTCCTGGATGATGCGCGAATCGCTTTAGAACGCATGACCCGAGAAATACGCATGGTTCGTTCAGCGACAGCGGCGGATTTATCGATAGGCGCGAGCACATTAACTTTTACTGATGTAACCGCTAGTGTCATCACTTACACTTTATCCGGCAGCAATTTAACGCGTAATGGTCAAATTCTCGCCACGCATGTGACGAGCCTTATTTTTAGCTATCAAGATGCGAATGGAAATACGACAGCGGTTGTTACGCAAGTTCGATATATTACCATCACGATGGTGATCAGCGAGTCAGGGTACACAACGAATTTAAAAGAGGTGGTTGCACTTTATGATGTTTAAATCTTCTTGCCCTTTTAAATTGATGCGCGGTAATTTGATGATTGCTGCAGTGATCTTGATTGTTATTGTTGGATTTTTAGCGACAACGGTTGCGACGATGGCGATTGTTGGGTTGACTTCTGCCAGTCGCCAAATGGATTCAGCAAAAGCATTTTATATTGCAAAAGGCGGGTTGGAACGTGGAATTTATGCGGTTACGTCTCAAGCGTTGCCTTGTAGTTCTGTTACGGGTAATGTGAATTTAACTAATATTTCATTTGGGGGGGGGCAATTTACCGTTACGGGAATTGGTTATTCGCCTTCAGTGCCAGCCACATTATCGGCAGGTATTACCGCTGCCAGTACGGTTATTCCTATGAGTACGTTAGCCGGTTATGCCCCAATGGGCCGAGTCCGAATTGACAGTGAATCTCTTAATTATGCCGGAACATCCACGAGCTGTGGTGGCCCAGCTTTTTGTTTGACGGGTGCACGACGAGGCGTTGAAGGATCAACAGCTGCAGTGCACGCATTAGGCGCTGTCGTTTTTCAAAACCAATGTACATTAACTTCACAAGGTGCTGTGAGTAACTTAGCTAGTCCGCTAGCAAAGCGATCCGTTGAAACTGATGCAATTCCTGTACAGGTCGGTTGGATTGTAGGAAATGCCAGTGGCGGCGAAACCATTTTAGGATGGAATGGATCAACGTGGATACGTTTTGGGCCCTATGCGGGAATCCCTAACGTGTCATTAAATGGAGTTAGTGTTGTTTCATCTACGGATGCATGGGCAGTTGGAAATAACTCAGGTGGTGCGCTGATGATTCGCTGGAATGGAACAACTTGGGCACGAGTTTTAGGCGTAGGATTACCAAATCAAAATTTAAATGATGTATTTTGTGTCAATAGTGCAGTTTGTTTTGCGGTGGGTAATAGTGGCACCATTATTCAATGGAATGGATCGACTTGGGCTAATAGTCCCAAAACAGGCAGCATTACGTTTACTTTAAATAGGCTCACTTGTACTAGCGCAACCAGTTGTTGGGCAGTTGGAAATGCTTCGGGCGGTGAAACCATTGTTGTTTGGAATGGATCCACCTGGACGCGTTCAGGGCCTTATGCCAGCATTGCTAATGTGAGTTTGAATGGTGTTTCTTGCGCGAGTCCCAATGATTGTTGGATTGTGGGTAATTCTGCGACATTTGCGCATTGGAACGGTACTACTTGGAGTGGTTTTGCAGTAGGCCCTGATATTACACCGACTAACATGAATGATGTGTTTTGCACAGCTTCCAATAATTGTTGGGGTGTGGGTAATACAAAAACTGGCGATGCGCTGATTACCTTTTGGAATGGCACGAGTTGGGCGCGGGTAACACCTTTGGCCGCTTCTGTAACAACTCAAAATTTGTTCCGTGTCACGTGCGCTGCTGCTAATAATTGTTGGTCCGTCGGCGTTGCTCGTGCTATGAATTTTTTTGCGGGTAGTGCTTGGACGGGTATTACACCAGATGGTTCTGTGCCTAATACAACTTTAAATAGCGTAACGCTTCTCAATTCTGGTGATGTGACCTGGCAAGTCAGAATGTGGCGAGAAATATTTAGCTAACGGTGATGTCACTATTCATCGAGATACTGATGATACAAGAACGTTCAGATTTTGGATGATTTTTGACGAAAAAACGATGAAAAAGCGGAGTGTACACGACGAATAGTACATGAGCATTTTGAAGAGATTTTTCGTCAAAAAGGGCTAAAAGATGAACGTTCCCTCGAATATGCTGAATAGTTACACGGTTACATGACCCGTTTCTGGGGTAATGGTAATTGTTTTAATGCTGCTATCGGCCGTTAAAGTAATCGTTGCATTGCTACTTAAAGCCGTTCCGGGAATGGTATTATTGATGTAGGGGACGCCTTTGCTGCTAAAAGCCAAATAACCATTCGGTAATCCACTGGTCGATAAAGCGATGCCGCTTTGCAGGACGATGACAGAGTTATTCGTTGCAGGATGGGGGATCCCTGTTAATCCATTCAGTGTGGTGAAGGAATATTGCCCGCTGGCGAAATTAATGCGGTAGCGCTGATTTTGCGTCATCGATA
>MGXH01000084.1 GCA_001801305.1 Gammaproteobacteria bacterium GWE2_42_36 | reverse complement strand
GAGATTCAAATAATCTAAATGTTCAGGTACAGCGGGATCGACAAATAGTAATCCGCTTACTTCTTGTGGGTATTCACGCGCGAACAATCGGATATAGACGCCTCCCATAGAATGTCCTGCCAAAATGTAGGGTGGCTTAATGCCCACAGGAGAGGATGAATCGGGACCAACGTGCACGAGGCTTAGCGCTCGCCTTAAGTCATCAACTGCCATTTGTGCTGTTCTACCTGTGTTTATGGGCGTTGGATAAATAGGACTTTTTCCATAATTTGATCGATCATAAGTAATGAGATTAATTCGATCTAGGATTTGTTCCTTTGCTAATTCTAACCTCACCGAATCCCATGCTGTTGACCAATCTCCAAGCCCTGATTCGAAAATTACCGTTGGACGAGAAGGATCGTAAGTAGAGGGGTCTAAATGCATATAAATCCAATGAGGATTTTTTTCTGTTTTTGGATCTTGAATATTAACGCATCGCCCACCCTGCACTAGATCCTCTGACGTAATAGTGGGACAGCGATAGGGGGCTGGCTTAGGAGGTGTTTTTAGTTCAGAGAAAAATGTCGCCAGACTAACTGGCGCGGAAAAACAGGAAAAACAGGTAAAAAAAGATAATAAGAAAATAATTTTTTTCATGGGCTCCCCCTTATTGAAGCGTTTGTTATTGTTTGTGCAGCAATCGTACTATGAAAGCGTAATGTCGTCCAAGATTCTTAGCGAGAATAGTTATGTTTTTAATGTTTAGAATGTCATAACGCGTTAGTTTCACGAAAATCATTTGTTTTTTTAGTCTAATTAGGCATAGTATAAAGATTATCCTAAAATGGGAGCTTGTGAGTGGCTAACAAACAGAAAAGCATAAAAAAAACTCATGGCGGAAGAGTTAAGGATGTTGCCTCTTTTTCGGAGGATAAATCGCTCGAGTTCGACGCTGAATCTTCTCGAGATCTGTCGGTTGATGATGAGTCTCTTTCGCAAGAAGAATTTGATGAAACGGAAGATGAAGATAACGAAGAACCTTTAGTTGCTAAAAAATCAACAAAGATTTCGTCAGAGTCTTCCCTATTGGGAGGAAACGCGATTGCGCATGATCCTACGCAAATTTACCTAAAAGAAATTGGGCACGCTAATTTACTGACGGCTGAAGAAGAAGTGTATTACGGTCGACTCGTCCTGCAAGGCGATGAGAAAGCCCGCCATAAAATGATCGAGGCAAATCTTCGTTTGGTCGTTAAAATCGCTAAACATTATGTTAATCGCGGCTTGTCCTTTTTGGATTTAATCGAAGAAGGGAACCTGGGTCTTATGCATGCCGTCGAAAAATTCGATCCAGAACGAGGATTTCGATTTTCGACTTATGCGACTTGGTGGATTAAGCAAACGATTGAGCGGGCGATCATGAATCAAAGTCGTACGATTCGCTTGCCTATTCATGTGATCAAAGAGCTGAATATTTATTTGCGTGCGGCTAAACAGCTACACCAGGCATTGGGGCGCGATCCGACGATAGAAGAAATCGCAGAAAAGGTAGACCGCCCGGTTAAAGACGTCAAAGATATGTTTATGTCGGATGAACAAGTTATTTCTTATGATACAGCGATTGGTGATGAAGATAATACCTTGCTTGATAATTTAGGGGATGATCATCAGCATGACCCAGAGCGAAAAATGATTTCTGCCGATATTAAACACAAACTTAAAGAATGGATGCAGGAAATTGATGAGCAATATCGCGATATTTTAGAGCGGCGCTTTAGTTTGGGCCGCTATGCAAGAGCGTCAGAAAAAGACAAAGAAACGTTCGAGCAGGTGGGTGAAAATGTAGGGTTATCTCGAGAAAGAGTTCGACAGCTACAAATGGAAGCTTTACGCCAACTCAGGCGAGTGATGGAAAGGCATGGTGTCACGGCGGATATCATTTAATCGTTATTATTCAATATGTTTTTGCGAACATTCTTGTACCAATTACGATGAATAGTTACATTTAATTTTGAGGGATATGTATGTCTGAAAAACTTCGATCAGCCTGTGGGACGGATTGTAAGCAATGTCCAGCTTATAAGGCAAAAGAAACGAATGATCATTCATTACGAGAAAAAACGGCGCAAGAGTGGAATATTACTTATAGCGCAAGTTTTACGTCGGAAGACATTAATTGCGATGGATGTTTGTCAGAGGGTGTGCATAGTGGGTATTGTTTTGCCTGCCCCATTCGCGCTTGCGTATTGAATAAAAAAATACCTTATTGCTATGCTTGTGAAGACTTTAAGGAATGTCAGATTCGCAAGGATTTTGAAGCGCAGGGTGGTATTCATATGGCAAGTTTTTTCGATTCCTAATTCCTATTTTCATGCGAATGAGAAACCACCGTTCATAAGGGCATCTTTTGCAGATGCCCTCACCCTGAATCTCAATCTTTAAATTACGGCATCTTTATGGTCTTTTTGTGTGCCTGAGCGATAAATCCAGAAACACAGCAGCAAGGTTATCACAACAGAAAGCGCACTGGCTTCTGGTGTAAAGCGATCTGAAACGATTCTCAAGACATCCGTGCTTTGTTTGATTGCAAAGGGGATGGCTACAAGAACACCCATTAAGGTTGATCCAGCAACAATGCCGCAAGCTAACATAATCGCATTTTGCATGCCATTTGTGAGATGGTTTTCATCAATTGGTTTATTTAAGGCGCGATAACGAGAGGCTACCTTTCTGTTAACAAGATAAGAAACGATACCGCCGATGATCATAGGGGTGGTCGCGTCGAGGGAAAGGTAAATACCTAACCCAATGGCGAGTACAGGCCATCGCGTTTTGAATAAGCGATAGAGCAATTCATTGTTAATAATTGCGGCAATGGCAATTAAGGCGCCAATACCAAGCATATTCCAAGGAATTTGATGATTGAATACCGCTTGAGAAACCGCTGCCATCAATCCGGCTTGAGGGGCTGATAAGGTTTGTAATTGCGACATACCCGGTCTTGGATAAACGCCGCCGATGCCATAAGCATTAAATAACAGTTGTAATATCAGCGGTAAAACGAGTGCTACGGCTATAATACTGATGAATAGGACCACTTGCTGTTTCCAAGGTGTTCCTCCCACCATTCGACCTGCTTTGGCAACCTGTACTGTTTCACCAGCCATGATCATGATCGATCCACCAAAAGCAACGACTACAATAGTTAAAGCCGCTGTCGCAAGGCCTTTGTCGACATGAATGGCAAAATTAATATGAGGAACTAAAATCACTAACAATAAAGCAGTGATTCCTAACAGAGCAGAGGCCATTAATCCGGAGGCCGGGCAATTGGTTGAACCGACGAAACCATTAAAATAACCGGCCAATGAAGAGAAAATAAAGCCAGCAACAATGAGGTAGAGAACGCAGACGGCGAGAATAAAAAGATATAAGGGGAGGGAAATGCCGAGATCGCTGGGGTGGAACATAAACATTAAGAAAACAAATATCATCAGCGATAAAAACAATGTCCATTTCAAGGTGATGCTAAACGGAATATCATATTCTGTTCGGTCTAAAATATGGCCTTTTTCTTTGAATACGCGCGTGGAAGCGACCATCGCTTTTCCCATGGGCCCTATTAACTTGATTAATGTCCACATGCCGCCCACCAACATGGTACCTACACCAATATATCGAACATAATTCGACCAAATCTCCTTGGCGGATTCGGTGGCGGATAATCCGGCGGTGAATCCATAATGATGAGAAAGCAATGGGATGCCTAATACCCAGCCCAGGATGACGCCGATAAACATACTGATGGCCACGTTAATGCCGCAAATATAGCCCGCTGCGATCACTGCAGGAGAAAATCCAATGCCCATGCCCAATATGGATGTTCCTTGGATTGCCCAAACGGACAACGCCTGAGAGAAAACGCAAAATCCTGATTGGCATAACTGAATGATTGCACCAGAAAAGCCGCCCAACATCATGGGTTTTAAGCTTCTTTCACTGTCGGCACTGGCTTTCATGACTTCGCCAATGGCAATCCCTTCCGGAAAGGGTAGGGTTTTATCGTGAATCAATTGTCGACGAATAAGGCCGCTGAATAAAACACCGATAATGCTTCCCACTGCGGCAATGAAAGCAGTTTCCCAGTAATTAAATTTCGTCCAATAGTGCATGATGATCAGAGCAGGCATCGTAAATATGATGACTGCCGCGACGCCGGAACCTGCACAAGATGCACATTGGACAATATTGGCTTCAAGAATATTATGTTTGGGGAAGAAACGAAAAATTGCCATGGTAATGACTAAGGCTGGGATCGAGGCGGCAACGGTGGTGCCAACTTTCAGTCCGAGATAGGCATTGGAGGCGCCTAAGAATACGGCAATAATTACAGAAAGAATAATCGCTTTTGGTGTGAGCTCCGGCACAGCGGAAGTCATTTGTGCGTTTTTATTATTCTCGAGCGTAAACATGGCATTAGCCTCCGATTTTTATAATTTTTACTAAAATAAGGGGTAATCATAGGGGGTAAAAATACAATTCGCAACATTTAATTGGTTTTGTAATAAATTCTGCGCTAGTCAATGGAATTATTGAATCGGTGCTTTTGTTTTTGCAATTTCGAGGCCGTCAGGACGGGGCTTGACAGGGAGATTTCAAAAACAATGATATCGATTTATCCCTTATTTTTTCGCGTTTTTTTAGTGTGCATTCAGGATAAAATAAAATCAACCGCTTGCGCTAAATTTTCAACGATAGGGAGATTCTTTTCGGCGTCGAAGATTGCTTGATGTGATTTAAGTTCTTCCTGGCCATGGCCCGTGAGGACAAAAATAAAAGGGCAGTGTGCACGTTTGGCCATGACCCAATCAATATATTTATCGCCGACATAATAAACTTTAGTCAAAGAAGGTAATTGATATTCTTTTTGTAATTGCTCGAATAACCCGGTTTCTGGTTTTCGACAATGGCAATGGTCTTCTGGTCGGTGCGGGCAAAAATAAATTTTCTCAATGCGTCCGCCGCGCAAGGCGAGTTGGCGGCTCATTTTTTCATGAATCGCTTCGAGTGTTTTTAAATCAAATAATTTTCGTCCGATTCCCGATTGATTGCTGATAACAAAAACTCGATAACCAGCTTGATTAAGGCGTGCGATGGCATCTAAGCTGCCGGAGATGGGGATCCATTCTTCGGGAGATTTAATATAGGCATCGGAGTCTGCATTGATGACGCCATCGCGATCTAGAATAATCGTTTTCATGTGCTTGCCATGACTAATCGAGAAATATCAGCGACTGTCAAAAAAAGCGCGCGTAATCTTTTTAATAAGGCTAACCGATTTTGTCGCAGTGAGGTGTCTTCAGCCATGACCATCACGGCGTCAAAAAATTGGTCGACGGGTTCTTTTAATGCGGCCAATGTTTTTAATCTATCAGTATAATCTGCGATGGCATTGATTTCGGTTTCTTTTGTTGTGATGGCTTGCCATAAGATTTTTTCTGCCGATTCTTTAAAAAGAGAGGGCTCAACGGTGTCGATTGCGGCGATATTTCCCTGCTTTTCCAAGAGATGAACGACGCGTTTATTCGCACTCGCCAGACTTTTTGATTCAGGTAATGTTGAAAAGGCGCGGACGGCCGTTAATCGTGCCATAAAATCCGCGAGGTGATGGAGATGTTTTTTGTCGATCGACAAAAATTGCTCGATTGTGTATTCATTATCGGCCGTCACCCAATGCTTGAGCCGTTCATAAATAAAATCACGCACATCATCTGCAACCGTTGGCAGAGTCAGTTTATGGCCATAAATTGCAACGGATTGACATAGTAAGGTGTCTAGATTGAGTGACGGTATTTCTTGTAATAATCGAATCAAGCCAATTGCCGCACGGCGCAATCCGAATGGATCTTTATCACCGGATGGCTTTTTGTTGATGCCAAAAATACCGATGAGCGTGTCGACGCGGTCGGCGATGGCGAGAATTTTCCCTAATGCGGTTTTAGGTAAAGGGGCATCCGCATAATGTGGTAAGTAATGTTCTTTGATCGCTTCGGTGATTTGAGCGTTTTCGCCGCTTTTTAAAGCGTAGTAATAGCCCATAATGCCTTGTAACTCGGGAAACTCGCCAACCAATTGGGTCATTAAATCCGTTTTTGCTAAGAGCGCTGCTCGTTCGGCTATAGGCAGGTTGACGTCCAGTAACGGCGCTAAAAATGCCGCTAATTTAGCTAAACGCTCCGCCTTTTCATATAAAGTGCCTAGGGGCGCTTGAAAGACAACACGATTTAAATCATCGACGTACTGAATGAGCGGTTTTGATAAGTCTTGTCGATAAAAGTAGTCTGCGTCGGATAAACGAGCGCGCATGACGCGTTCATTGCCTTGAATAATTTTTTGCGGCTCTTTGCTCACCATATTGCTGACGATTAAAAATTGGTTGGTGAGTTTTTTATGTTGATCGACCAAAGGAAAACAACGCTGATGATGTTGCATGGAAGACATGAGCGCTTCTTGAGGGATTTCTAAAAAAGCCGCGTCAAATGTGCCGGTTAAAACGACAGGCCATTCGGTGAGGTTAGTGACCTCATCTAATAAATCAACATCTATGTTAACGTCATGGTTTATTTGGCTGGCGGCATCCAAGAGTTGTTTTTCGATGATGTTTTTTCGTTCATTAAAATCAGGGATGACAAATCCGGATTTTTTCAAGGTCGATTCATATTCATTCGGCTGTTTAATTGTCAGCCATCCTGATGAAAGAAAGCGATGCCCTTGTGTTTTGTTCGCTGATTGAAGGCCTAAGATTTCGCAAGGAATTATTTTTTCTCCATACAACATAATAACGGCATGGACCGGACGAACAAAAGTATACGCATGAGATCCCCATCGCATTGGTTTTCGGATCGGTAATTGTTGGGTCGCTTCTTGGATGATTGTTGGTAGTAATTCAAACACCGAGCGTCCTGTTTCACGATAAGCATAAACAAGCCAGGCGCCTTTATCTGTTTTTAATTCGTTAAGCTCAGTGTATTTCGTACCGCATGATTGTGCGAAACCGAGTGTTGCTTGCGTGGGATTACCTTCGTTATCGAAAGCACGGGATAAAGGCGGCCCTCGACGTTCAACTTGTCGATCAGGCTGAACTTCATCCAATTGCTGAATCAATACAGCTAATCGACGAGGTGTCGCGAAATACTGTGCATTTTGATAAGCCAAGCTGCTTTCTTTTAATTTTTTTTCAATGGCCTCCGTCAACGCCTGTGCCAACGTTGTCAGCTCTTTCGGCGGTAATTCTTCGGTGAGGAGCTCTAATAAAAAATCATTTTTTTCATGCATAAGAGATCAACCTTGCTTTAACAGTGGAAAACCCATTTTTTCTCGGGTTTGATAATACAATTCAGCGACGGCTTTAGCGAGCGTTCGTACACGCAAAATATAGCGTTGTCGCTCGGTAACAGAGATTGCATGTCTTGCGTCGAGCAAATTAAAAGTATGAGAGGCTTTGAGTACCATTTCATAAGCAGGTAGCGGCAATGCTTTCTCAATAAGGGAAAGGCACTGCGCTTCATAATGGCTAAAATGCTCGAAGAATAAAGCGGTGTCCGCTAATTCAAAATTATAAGCAGACATTTCTTGCTCGTTTTGTAGGAAAATATCGCCGTAGGTGATTTTATGTTGCG
>MGXH01000083.1 GCA_001801305.1 Gammaproteobacteria bacterium GWE2_42_36 | reverse complement strand
GTCAGTAGCTCAATTGGCAGAGCGGCGGTCTCCAAAACCGCAGGTTGGGGGTTCGATTCCCTCCTGGCCTGCCAATATTTGTGGTAATACTGTCTTTAATGAGGTATACCTTAGAAAATATTGGAAGGATGACTTTCAAAGAAATACAAAGGCGAAAAGAAATAATCGCCCTAGAGGATTGATTGCACGTGAGTAGTAAAGTAAGCCAGACAAAAAATAAATTAGATATTTTTCGGTGGATTTTAGTCGTTATTTTGATCGGCGCAGGTATTGCGGCTAATTTTTATTTTTCATCGCAGCCTTTGCCATTGCGTATTGTTGGCTGGATCATTCTAAGTTGCATAGCCGTTTTCATTGCGTTACAAACAGCGCAAGGCAAACGTCTTTGGAAATTTTATGGCGATGCCAGAGGCGAATTGCGTAAAGTAGTATGGCCGACACGACATGAAACTTTTCAAACCACCTTGATTGTTCTTTTGATGGTGATTGTATTAGCGTGTGTTTTATGGGCGATCGATTCTATTTTGATGTGGTTGATCGCAAGTCTGACCGGTTAAAGAGGACAGGGGTATGACAATGAATGAACAAAAAAATGACCAAGCATCGGCAGATCATAAAATGCAATGGTATGCGATTCATGTTTTTTCTGGCGCCGAAACATACGTTATGAATGCGTTAAGACAGCGGGCAGCACAGAAGCAAATGGAAGGTTGTTTTGGCGAGATCATGGTACCGAAAGAGAAAGTAGTTGAAATGCGGCGCGGACAAAAATGTACGAGCGAGCGAAAATATTTTCCGGGATATGTGTTAGTTAACATGGTGATGAATGATGATACCTGGCATTTAGTGAAATCAGTGCCGAAAGTGCTCGGGTTTATTGGTGGAAAGAGTGATAAACCAGCGCCTTTGAGTGAAAATGATGTGAATGAAATTTTTAATCGGATGCAGGCGGGTGAAGATAAGCCGAAACCGAAGATTGTTTATGAAGTGGGCGAAGTGGTTCGTGTCATTAATGGACCTTTTGCCGATTTCAATGGTGTTGTTGAAGAAGTCAATTACGAGAAGAATCGTTTACGAGTCGCGGTATTGATTTTCGGACGATCAACGCCGGTTGAATTAGAATTCAACCAAGTGGAGAAAGGGTAATATTTTAGGGGAGCTGTTTTTTTAACAAGGCCCATTGTTATTTGCATAAGCCGAATTTAAAAAATAGCGTTAATACCCATATTTAGAGGTAAAACTATGGCAGCGAAACCATCAAAAAAGAAAAAGATAACGGCATATATTAAATTGCAGATCCAGCCTGGCGCTGCAAATCCAAGTCCACCCGTCGGACCGGCTTTAGGCCAAAAGGGTGTGAATATCATGGATTTTTGTAAAGCATTTAACGAAGCCACAAAAGAAATGGACAAGGCGCTTAAGGTGCCAGTGATCATTACAGTTTATGAGGATCGCAGTTTTTCTTTTATCACAAAAACACCGCCGGCTTCAGGATTGATTATTAAAGAGCTTGGATTGCCAAAAGGCAGTGCCGTGCCGAATAAAGATAAGGTGGGTAAGTTATCACGCGCTCAAGTTCAAAAAATTGCAGAAACCAAACAGCCGGATTTAACAGCGGCTAGTATTGAAGCAGCCATGCGAACCATAGCAGGCACAGCAAGAAGCATGGGCGTCGATGTGGAGGAAATTCAGTAATGGCTAAAATATCAAAAAGAATGCAAGCAATTCGAAATACGGTAAAAACAGGGATTGCTTATGCGGCAAAAGAAGCCTTTGAACAATTAAAGTCTTTATCAAAAGTGAAATTCGTAGAAAGCGTTGATGTGAGTGTTAATTTAGGTATTGACCCTAAAAAAACAGAACAAGCGGTACGCGGTGCTGTTTTATTACCGAAAGGCACAGGCAGAACGGTTAAAGTAGCTGTCTTTACGCAAGGCGTCAATGCAGACAAAGCTAAAGCGGCGGGCGCTGATGCGGTTGGATATGACGATTTAGCGGCAAGAGCGCAGGCAGGGGATTTTCCTTTTGACGTCGTTATTGCAACGCCTGATGCCATGTCATTAGTAGGTAAGTTGGGCCCCATTTTAGGTCCTCGTGGGTTGATGCCGAATCCAAAAGTAGGTACTGTAACCGCCGATGTAGAAACAGCGATTAAAAATGTTAAAGCAGGGCAAGCAAGATATCGAACCGATAAGGCCGGTATTATACATTGTTCAATTGGTACCTTAGCGTTTTCTCCAGAAGACTTAAAGTTAAATTTAGAGACATTATTGATTGCATTAAAAAAAGCAAAACCCAGTTCATCGAAAGGTATTTTCTTAAAGAAAATTACCGTATCGACGACGATGGGTCCTGGTATGTTGATCGACCAAGGAAGCTTGGAGATTTAAGGCGATTGATGATTTACCTGCTTAAGGAGCATTTTCCTAAGCCGGTAAAGATAAAAGAATTCGCGGTAGAGGGCGAATGAATGTTAATTACATCCATTTGTTTTTAGCCGTCGAAGACCGCAAGTGCGAATGCTGGATTGATGAATGAAAGCATTGGCTTAATGAAGAAATCAAATTGATTTCTAGCTTGCGTAGGCGGTGAACCGACACAGTATTTTCGTGGCGGCCACCAGGTGAATGATTAAAGATAAGGGTGAATAACGTGGCGTTAAAACTCGAGCAAAAACGAGAGATAGTCGCCGAAGTAGCCGAACAAGCAGCGCAAGCTTTATCAGCTGTTACAGCTGATTATCGTGGGTTGACTGTCTCTGAAATGAACGAGCTTCGCAAGAAGGCTCGCGAAAGTGGCATTTATCTACGAGTTGTTCGCAATACGTTAGCTAAACGTGCGTTAGAAGGAACAGCCTTTACCTGTTTAAATGATATATTAAACGGGCCTTTATTGTTGTTTTTTGGGAAAGATGAACCGGGCGCTGCGGCGCGATTGGTTCGTGATTTTATCAAAGAACATGAACATTTAAAGGTGACAGGATTATCTGTCAGTGGGCAATTACTTTCTGCAGACAATTTAGAAGCAGTCGCAAAATTACCATCACGCGAAGAAGCGCTATCGATCTTGATGGCCGTGATGAAAGCGCCTATTACTAAATTTGTCAGGACATTGGCAGAACCGCACGCGAAATTGGCGCGTACACTCGCGGCTATTCGTGATACGAAACAAGTAGTATAAACTTTTTATTTGAGGAGACTATTTATGTCTAAACTGTCGAAAGATGATATTTTACAAGCAATTTCCGATATGAGCGTGATGGAAGTTGTTGAATTGATCAAAGATATGGAAGAAAAATTCGGTGTTTCAGCTGCCGCCGCAGCAGTACAAGTTGCTGCCCCAGCCGCAGCCGCTGCTGTTGAAGAGCAAACCGAATTTAAAGTGATGATGACCAGCTTTGGCGCTAACAAAGTGGGCGTTATCAAAGTCATTCGTGAACTAACAGGCCTTGGCTTGAAAGAAGCGAAAGATCTCGTCGAAGGGATACCTGCGACCGTGAAGGAAGGTATCAAGAAAGACGAAGCGGAAAGCATCAAGAAAAAACTTGAAGAAGCTGGCGCAACCGTCGAGATTAAATAATTACTCATTTGATTGGGTATTAAACAAGCGGGCATTGAACTGAAACGGAAATTTTAAGGGAAATTTGATTATTTTCCTTAAAATTCTGGTGGTTTAGTGTCCCGCCTGTTGCTATTTTGGGGTGTTTGTTTAACCAGTTAGATTTGTTCTGGGCTTACGCGAAAAGATGACGAGTGAATGTTTAGATCGTTTTTCGCGTAAGTCCAGGTGTTGTTAATTCTTTTGTTTGAGGTTTGAAATAATGTCTTCAATTACAGCTGCTGTCATGACCAATACCGAAAAAAAGCGCGTAAGAAAAGCGTTCGGCCGATATACGAATGTTGTAGAAGCGCCGCCATTACTACAAATGCAGCTCGATTCTTATGAGAAATTTTTACAACGATATGTCAAATCTGAAAGACGAGAAGATTATGGTTTACAGGGCGCCTTTAAATCGGTTTTCCCGATAGAAAGTTATTCAGGACTCGTGCGTCTGGAATATGTCGATTATATTTTGGGCGAGTCTCTTTTCGATGTTCGAGAGTGCCGTTTAAGAGGATTAACGTACGCGGCGCCATTACGCTTGCGTGTTCGATTAGTCTTATTTGAAAAAGACGCGCATGGCGAGAAGAAAATTAAAGATATTAAAGAACAAGAAGTTTACATGGGTGAACTACCTTTAATGACGGAACATGGTAGTTTTGTTGTGAATGGTATTGAGCGTGTTGTTGTTTCTCAATTACATCGTTCTCCGGGTGTGTTTTATGACCATGATCGAGGCAAGACACATTCTTCAGGGAAGTTACTCTATTCCGCACGAATTATTCCTTATCGTGGCTCATGGCTTGATTTTGAATTTGATCCAAAAGATTGCTTGTATTTTCGTATCGATCGAAGACGCAAGTTGCCTGTTACAATTTTATTAAGAGCGTTGGGCTATTCGACAGAAGAAATTTTAAATTTATTCTTCGTGAAAGATACGTGGCATTATGATCATGGCGTCTGGAAATTAGATTTAGTGCCAGAACGATTGCGCGGCCAGATTGCCAGTTTTGATATTATGAACAAACAAGGCAAAGTGATTATCGAAAAAGGCCGTCGTATTACTGTTCGACACATTCGTGAACTAGAGCAAGCCAAAATAAATAAATTGGAAATCCCGACCGATTTTATCGTGGGACGCGTGTTAGCGACCAATATTGCAAATGCAGATCAATCGCTTGTTATACCCGCCAATACGGAAATAACCGAGGAAATGCTGGCTGGCTTTGCAGAATCTGGCGTGAATTCTTTCCATACGCTGTATATCAACGAATTTGATCATGGTTCTTATATTTCTGATACGTTGCATATTGATCCTACAACAAATCCATTAGAAGCTTTAGTTGAAATTTATCGTATGATGAGACCGGGCGAGCCACCAACCAAAGAAACGGCAGAAGGGCTTTTTAAAGGGCTATTCTTTTCTTTTGATCGATACGATTTATCGACCGTTGGCCGCATGAAATTTAATAGTCGAGTGGGCCGAAAAGACAGTGTCGGTTCTGCGACTTTAACACCAGAAGATATCATCGATGCTTTACGTGTGTTGATCGATATTCGTGATGGAAAAGGCTCTGTAGATGACATCGATCATTTGGGTAATCGTCGTATTCGTAGCGTCGGTGAAATGACCGAAAACCAATTTCGCATGGGATTAGTGCGCGTCGAACGTGCAGTGAAAGAACGATTAAGTATTGCGGAAATCGAAAACTTAATGCCGCAAGATTTGATCAATGCGAAACCTATTTCAGCAGCGATCCGAGAATTTTTCGGCACCAGCCAATTATCTCAATTTATGGATCAAAACAATCCTTTATCCGAAGTGACTCATAAACGCCGTATTTCTGCACTAGGACCCGGCGGGTTAAACCGAGATCGAGCTGGATTTGAAGTGCGTGACGTGCATCCTACACACTATGGACGTATTTGTCCTATTGAAACGCCTGAAGGTCCAAATATCGGGTTGATCAGTTCGCTCGCTGTTTATGCGCAGTGTAATGAATATGGCTTTTTAGAAACACCTTGTCGAAAAGTGGTGAATGCTAAAATTACCGATGAAATTGTTTATTTATCAGCGATTGAAGAAGGGCAGTATTTTATCGCTCAAGCCAGTGCACGTTTAGATAAACAAGGGCATATATTGGACGATTTAGTGCCTTGCCGATACAATAACGAGTCTACGTACGCAACAAAAGATAAAGTTCAGTTCATCGATGTTTCTCCGCAGCAGCTCGTTTCTATTGCTGCCGCATTGATTCCATTTTTAGAACATGATGATACCAGCCGTGCCTTGATGGGCTCTAACATGCAACGTCAAGCCGTGCCTTTAATTAGAAGCGAAAAACCTTTAGTTGGGACAGGCGTCGAGCGATTGGTTGCGAAAGATGCCGGTGCAGTGGTTACTGCGAAAAGAGGTGGCGTTGTTGATTCCGTTGATGCAAGCCGTATTGTGATTCGCGTGAATGAAAAAGAAACGGAAGAAAATGAAGCCGGTGTGGATATTTATAATTTGATTAAATATTCCCGATCCAATCAAAACACTTGTATGAATCAAGTGCCGTTGGTTCGACAAGGTGATTCAATTGTGAAGGGTGATGTCTTGGCTGATGGCCCGTCCACCGATATGGGCGAGTTAGCGTTGGGACAAAATCTACTGGTCGCATTTATGCCTTGGAATGGATATAACTTTGAAGATTCCATTTTAATTTCTGAACGAGTGGTCGAAGAAGATCGCTTTACATCCGTTCATATTGAAGAGTTAACGTGTATTTCTCGCGATACCAAATTGGGCCCCGAAGAAGTTACAGGTGATATCCCCAATGTTGGAGAAAGTGCTTTGTCGAAATTAGATGAAGCCGGTATTGTTTATTTGGGTGCCGAAGTTAAGGCGGGTGATATTTTGGTCGGGAAGGTCACGCCAAAAGGAGAGACGCAATTATCTCCCGAAGAAAAATTGCTTCGTGCGATTTTTGGTGAAAAGGCTTCCGATGTCAAAGATTCCTCTTTGCGTGTTCCGACGGGCATGAGCGGTACAGTAATCGATGTCCAAGTTTTTACACGAGATGGGGTTGAAAAAGATGAACGCGCCTTACGTATCGAAGAAGAAAAATTAGCGAAAGTCAAAAAAGATTTAGCCGACGAATTTCGTATTCGAGAAAATGATATTTATGCGCGCGTCGAAAAAATGTTAATTAATCACATTGTCAAAGGCGGCCCGGAAAAAATTAAATCAGGCGCCAAGGTGACGAAGGATTATTTAGCGCAAATTCCTCGACAACGCTGGTTTGAAATTCGTTTGAAAGATGATGTGGCGAGTAAGCAGCTAGAAGCGGTTGAACAGCAATTGAAACACTTGCGAGAAGAGTACGATAAAAAATTCGCTATACAAAGTAAAAAAATTACCCAAGGCGATGATTTAGCCCCGGGTGTTTTGAAGATTGTTAAAGTGTATATGGCCGTTAAGCGACGTATTCAGCCAGGCGATAAGATGGCGGGTCGACATGGTAATAAGGGTGTTATTTCCTTGATTGTGCCAGTCGAAGATATGCCTTATTTGGAAGATGGTACCCCGGTTGATGTAGTGTTAAACCCACTGGGCGTTCCGTCTCGAATGAATATTGGGCAAGTGCTCGAGACGCATTTGGGCTGGGCATCAAAAGGATTGGGCATAAAGATCGGACAAATGCTCGAAGCCAAACAGAAAGTTGAGTCAATTCGAAAGCTGTTGGATAAAATTTACAATAAAGACAGTGTGAGCAAAGTTAAATTTGATGATCTGACGGATACGCAAATTGTTGAATTGGCCTACAATCTAAAGGGCGGTGTGCCGATGGCAACCCCTGTTTTTGATGGTGCTAATGAAGAGCAGATCAAAGAGTTGTTGAAGATGGCTGATTTGCCCACGAGCGGTCAGACAACATTACGTGATGGTCGAACAGGTAATACTTTCGATCGGCCTGTTACGGTCGGATATATGTATATCCTGAAATTGAATCACCTTGTTGACGATAAGATGCATGCTCGCTCGACAGGATCGTATAGTTTAGTGACTCAGCAGCCATTAGGCGGAAAAGCACAATTCGGTGGTCAACGCTTCGGAGAAATGGAAGTGTGGGCGCTGGAAGCTTATGGCGCTGCCTATACGTTACAAGAAATGCTGACAGTGAAATCAGATGATGTGGCCGGACGAACGAAAATGTATAAAAACATTGTTGATAATAATCATTCAATGGATCCCGGCATGCCAGAATCCTTTAACGTATTAGTTAAAGAAATTCGGTCATTGGGTATTGATGTTGAGCTGGAGCACGATTAAAAAAGAATGAGGCTCCCATCATGATCAACAGTATTAACATAGCGGTTTAATTACTTAAGAGGGTACAACGTTGAAAGACTTATTAAACTTGATTACGCAGCCAGATCAATATACGGACATTAATGCTATTCGTATTGGGCTGGTTTCTCCGGATATGATTCGTTCTTGGTCTTACGGAGAAGTCAAAAAGGCAGAGACGGTTAATTATCGAACTCATCGCCCTGAGCGGGATGGGTTATTTTGCGCGAAAATTTTTGGCCCTATTAAAGATTATGAATGTTTATGCGGTAAGTATAAACGGCTCAAACATCGCGGTGTTGTTTGTGAAAAATGCGGCGTTGAAGTGACCATAGCCAAAGTTCGTCGAGAAAGAATGGGCCATATCGAATTAGCGTGCCCAGTGGCACATATTTGGTTTTTACGATCACTGCCTTCTCGTATTGGTTTGTTGCTTGACATGACATTGCGTGATATCGAACGCGTACTTTATTTCGAAGCGTTTGTCGTCGTCGATCCGCAAGATACCGATTTAGTTAAAGGCCAGCTGTTAACCGATGATGCATTTTTGGATGCAATCGAAAAATATGGCAATGCCTTTGAAGCAAAAATGGGCGCGGAAGCCGTTCAAAAATTATTGCTAGATTTAGACTTGCAAGAAGAAGCCGAAAAGTTGCATGATGAAATTTCGAGTACGAGTTCTGATACAAAACTAAAGAAATTAACGAAACGATTGAAACTCATTGAAGCGTTTCTGGAATCGGGCAATCATCCCGACTGGATTATTTTGACCGTGTTGCCGGTATTGCCACCCGATCTGCGACCTTTGGTTCCTTTAGAAGGTGGCCGATTTGCGACATCGGATTTAAATGATTTATATCGACGAGTAATTAACCGAAATAACCGACTCAAACGATTATTGGAATTAAATGCGCCTGATATTATTGTGCGTAACGAAAAACGTATGTTGCAAGAAGCGGTTGATGCATTATTAGATAACGGCCGACGAGGCAGACCGATTACCGGTACGAATAAGCGACCTTTAAAATCTTTGGCCGATATGATTAAAGGCAAGCAAGGGCGTTTTCGTCAGAATTTATTAGGTAAACGTGTTGATTATTCAGGTCGATCAGTCATCGTGGTTGGACCGACGTTGAAATTACATCAATGCGGGTTGCCAAAACGCATGGCGTTAGAATTATTCAAACCCTTTATTTTCAGTAAACTACAATTTCAAGGCCTCGCCTCAACCATCAAAGCAGCGAAAAAAATGGTTGAAAATGAAGAGCCCATTGTATGGAATATCTTAGAGGATGTTATTCGAGAACATCCCGTGTTGTTAAACCGAGCCCCCACTTTGCATCGTTTGGGTATTCAAGCTTTTGAACCGATTTTAATCGAAGGAAAAGCGATTCAATTACATCCGTTAGTTTGTACCGCTTATAACGCGGACTTTGACGGAGATCAAATGGCCGTACACGTGCCATTGACGTTAGAAGCTCAATTGGAAGCGCGCGCTTTAATGATGTCGACGAATAATATTTTATCACCCGCTAATGGCGAACCGATTATTGTACCGACACAAGATGTGGTGCTAGGGTTATATTATATGACGCGCAATAAAGCGAATGCCAAAGGCGCCGGTATGATATTTGCTGATGTGGCAGAAGTGCGTCGTGCTTATGACAATGCAGCGGTCGATCTTCAGGCAAATGTTAAAGTTTGTTTAGATGGGTTGATTACGGGCAAAATCGGTGAGCAGAAAGAAAAAAGTCAGTTGGTTGAAACAACGGTTGGCCGAGCTTTGCTCAAAGAAATCTTACCGGAAAATTTGCCGTTTGAATTAATCAATAAAACCTTAACGAAAAAAGCAATTTCCTCATTAGTTAATGCGTGTTATCACCGCGTTGGATTAAAAGCGACTGCCATTTTTGCCGATAAATTGATGTATACCGGGTTCGCTAATGCAACGCGTTCCGGCATTTCTATTGGCGTCGATGATTTATTGGTGCCGAAAGAAAAATCGAGCATTATTGATAAAGGTGAAGATGCAGTAAAAGAAATTGAGCGGCAATACGCCTCTGGTTTATTAACGCAAAGTGAACGCTATAACATGGTGATTGATATTTGGTCTCGAGCTAATGACCAGGTCGCCAAAGCCATGATGGATAATATTGCACATGAACAAGTCACTGATGCTGCGGGAAAAACAGTGATGCAGGAATCCTTTAATTCTATTTATATGATGGCGGATTCTGGCGCTAGAGGTTCTGCCGCGCAGATTCGACAATTAGCGGGTATGCGAGGATTGATGGCAACGCCTGATGGCTCCATTATCGAAACGCCGATTACCGCAAACTTCCGCGAAGGGTTAAACGTGTTGCAATACTTTATTTCAACACACGGTGCTCGAAAAGGATTAGCGGATACCGCGTTGAAAACAGCCAATTCCGGTTATTTAACGAGACGATTAGTGGACGTTGCGCAAGATTTAGTCGTGATGGAACCTGATTGTGGCACAATGAATGGATTGATGCTGACCCCGTTGATCGAAGGGGGTGACATTGTAGAGTCATTGCGTGATCGCGTGTTAGGCCGTGTTGTTGCTGAAGACGTGATTATTCCTGGCACGAAGCAAGTGTTGATGGCCAGAGGGACGTTAATTGATGAGGCCTTAGCTGATCAGTTAGAAGATTATTCCATTGATGCCATTAAAGTGCGTTCGGCGATTACTTGTGAAACGCGATATGGTATCTGCGCCGCTTGTTATGGGCGAGATTTAGCTCGTGGGCATTTGGTGAATGTCGGTGAGGCTGCCGGTATTATTGCTGCCCAATCAATTGGTGAGCCTGGCACACAGTTGACGATGCGTACATTCCATATTGGTGGTGCCGCTTCTCGAACGACGGTGACCAGTAATATCCAAGTGAAAGCAAATGGTACAATTAACCTGCATAATGCGAAAGTGATTCAACAAGAGAGTG
>MGXH01000082.1 GCA_001801305.1 Gammaproteobacteria bacterium GWE2_42_36 | reverse complement strand
GCTGTGGTCACTAAAATATTCGCGTCGGGCGAGGCCAGTCGGGCGATTGCAATCGTTTTCAACACCTGATCAACAGAAGTTGTTGGCGCATGAACTAAGGGCGTATCTTGTGTCGGAATCAGTGGCCCGAACGAATACATTTCGGGCTCCAGTTCTTTTGTGAGTAAAATATTATTCACGAGATCCTCGGGCTGTTCGTTCGGCAAGCCAATCAAAAAACCGGTTGCCAACACATAACCGATTTTTTTCAGCTCACGAATCAACGCCAAACGTTCATCAAGTGTGGTATTTGGTCGCAATTGTTGAAAAATAGCGGGATTAGACGTTTCAAATCGCATGAGCGCTGCTCGCGCACCGGCTGCATACAATTTTTTATAAGTAGCGACGGGGCGAACGCCAATGCTTAAAAAAATCAAAATGCCTAATTGGCGCAACGCTTTAACCAAACGTTCGAGCTGATCTTCATCATAATATAAATCTTCGCCCGACTGTAATACGATCGCTTTAAATCCGTATTCATCAATCGCCTGTTTTGTGACCGCTAAAATTTCCGCTTCTGTCATACGATAACGCTCAATCGCTCGCTCTCGACGAATCCCACAATAAAAGCAATCACCCCGACAATAATTCGAAAATTCGATAATGCCATGCACGCAGCTTGCATTGCTGTGCTCGCGCTGACGCACCTGATTGGCCACTTCATATAAAACGGATAATTCTTTTTGATCAGTCAAAGCGCTGAGCACTAATAAATCTTCTTTCGTCAGCGCTTGCTTTAAATTCACTTTCTGTAAAACAGCAAGTGCGTTGCCTGATAGTTTTTCTGACTGCAGCGGTCGCGCCAATTGTTGATCAATTTCTTTGAGCTCGAAAAATAAATCTTTCCAGGTATCCAAAACAGCCAATGCTTCTTTCTCATCGACTTTTCGAACTAAAATGCCACCCTGCGCAAAGACATAATCACCAATTTGAATATCAGGCAAATCCAACACTACGTTGCGTCGCTCACCAAAATAATCGAGCACGGCGATATTTTTTTTGATTTCAATCACTTTTGCCGGGATCGCATAACACATAATTACAATCCAAATACTTTAATCGCACAGCCCGTTGAAAAAATAATGAGTCCCGCTAACGCATTACCATAATGCTCGAACCAATGAAATTTCGCTTTCAATTTTTCAAGTCCAAAATAAGAGGCCGTCACCATGCCCAACATCGCGATAATCGTAGCCAGTGCAAATAATAATGTCACCCAAACAACTTCGGCTACTTTTCCTTGCATCGCGGGATAGAAAATCAACGGAATTAATGGTTCACAAGGTCCCAATACAAAAATAATAAACAAAATCCACGGCGTTAATTCTTTCCAATTTTTCGGTTTGTGATCATGATGATGCGCTGCTTGGTGATGGCGTTTGACCGCGTATCGAACGCCCCAAATAAAATATAACAGTCCGAGTAAAATCAATAACCAGGCGGCGATAGCGTTACTGCGTGTTGTAATCCACTGCAATTTTAAAACAGTAAAACCGATAGAGATACCAATCAACCCTAACACTAAAGCGGAACAAACATGTCCAATCCCCGCAAAAGTGGTTACCACAATCGTTTTCGGTAACGACCATCGTCGCGCTTTAGAAATCACGATAAAAGGAACGTAATGATCGGGCCCCATGAGCGTATGAATAAATCCGATCACAAAGGCAGAAAATAATAGTAGTGTCAGTTCATGTAACATAGGATGTCCTGAGTAAATTAAATCTTAATTTTTTTCTTAGCCGTTGCTTTTTCTAGCCAATCAATCCATGAGTCCAATCCCATTGCTTGCTGTGCTGCCATTTTAATGACAGGTGCATGAGGGTTAATTTGGCTTAAATCTTCTTCAAAATAGCTTTCTTTAAACGGTAAAAAAGCCAACAAATCCACTTTATTCAAAATAACGAGAGCGGCTTCCTGAAATAATAAAGGGTATTTTCCTACTTTATCATCACCTTCTGGCGTGCTCAATAACGCCACTTTGGCATCTTCACCGATATCAAATTCTGCCGGACACACTAAATTGCCGACATTCTCAACGAAAATAATATCTAACTGATCTAAATTCAAAGCATCGAATGCTTTTTCAATACTGACCGACTCTAAATGACAAGCACCACTTGTCGTAATCGAAACCACAGGCGCGCCACAAGCGCGCAAACGCTGTGCATCACGATCAGTTTCAACATCCCCTTCAATGACGGCGACACGATAATGCTTTGCTCTGAGCAAAGGAATAGTTTTTTCTAATAAGGTCGTTTTACCGGACCCGGGTGAACTGATTAAATTCACCATCAAAATCTGTTTTTCTTTCATTAAAGCGCGTAACTCATTGGCTTTACGCTCATTCGCGATCAATAATTTTTGCATGATATTAACTTGCATCCACGCTATCTCCTGTGATGTGATCAATGATTATTTCTTTACCCGATATCCATTTTAGTGACGTATTGCCACAAGTCGGACAAACATACTTGTGATGCGGCAAGGTAAATTGCCGATCACAGTGAGCGCAATAAACTTGAACCGGAAGCACATCGATAATCAGGTTCGCTTGATCAGCAATCGTTCCTTCAGCGAGCGTTTGAAAAAGAAATTGCAGTGTTTCTGGCATGATTTGCCGCATCTTGCCAATTTTAAGCGTCACCGATTTAATGTTTTTTAAACGATGTTCCTGAGCGGCTTTTTCAAGATACTCCAATAGGCTTTGGGCAAGCCCCAATTCATGCATAAAAAACGATTACGCTTCTGTTTTTTCTGCTTTAACAGGAACAGGAATTTCAACCACTTCATGCTGTTTTGTTAAAGTCGGTGCTGCATATTGCTGCCCCATCATCAAACATTTCGTTGGGCAAACAGTGATACAATTATAACAAAAAATACATTGATAATGGTTGATATCCCATGTGCGTCCATTTCGATTCACCTTGATGGCATTCGTTGGACAGCGCTTTTCGCACATCGAACAAAGAATACATCGCGGCGCATCAATTTGCACATGCCCTTTTGTTTGTTCAAAAACAGTAGGCTTTTGAAAAGGATATCTGTCACAAGTTGATTTTTTAAATAAGCTCTTAACAACGGTACCGAACATTTTCAATATATCAGACATGGGTATTATCTCTCTGTGCAACTAATACAAGGATCTATCGACAGCACAATGGCTGGCACATCGGCAAAATCGCAACCTTTCAACATTTGTAATAAAGGAGGAATGTTGGCAAACGTCGGCGTTCTCACTCTAAAACGTTCCAAAAATTTCGTCCCATTCCCTTTGACATAATAAACCACTTCACCGCGAGGTTGTTCCACACGTGAGAAGTATTCGCCTTGCGGAAATCCGGTCACTTTTACTTCAGTTTCACCATCAGGAATTTTACGGATCACTTGCCGCATCAGATCAATCGCCTGATAAACTTCTTTCACACGCACTGCACCGCGCGCATAACAATCTCCCGCGGTTTCGACAATTGGCTCAAACTCCATCTCTTCGTAAGCGCCATAACGCAATTTACGCATATCCTGCGGTAATCCACTGGCACGTGCAGTAGGTCCGACGGCACCGAGCGCATGGGCATCTTCTTTTGATAAACAACCCACATTCGACCATCGATGCTGAACCGTATAATCCTCGATAAAAACTTTAGCCAAAGGAGTATATTCTTTTTCGATATCGTCTAAAGCGATCGCTAATCGTTTGAGGGTTTCATTTGAAATATCGATTCGAACGCCACCGACTTTTGCCGCACCAAAAATCACACGACCACCCGTGGTTTCTTCAAATATTTTTAGGACTTGTTCGCGAACACGCCAGGCATGCATAAATAAACTCTCAAAACCAATCGCATCAGCCGCTAATCCTAACCATAATAAATGGCTGTGCACACGAGATAACTCGCCCCAAAATACACGCAGGAATTGTGCGCGCTTTGGCACATCAAGATTCATAACCTGTTCAACGCCTTGACAATAACCGACGCCATGAATAAAGCTGCAGATACCGCAAATACGTTCGGCCACAAACACCATATCCTGAAAAGTTTTTTTCTGGCACAGTAATTCTAACCCGCGATGGATAAACCCAACACTGGGAATCGCTTCGATGACTTTCTCATCTTCTAAGACCAAATCCAAATGGATAGGCTCGGGCAAAACTGGATGTTGTGGTCCAAAAGGTACAATTGTTCGCTTAACCATAAGACTTAACCCTTCTGTGTTTCGACAGTTGTTGTTGCAAGCGTGCTGAATGGTGCCGCTTGAGCAATATTGTAAAATTTACCTTGATAATCCAAAAGCATATCGCTGACTTTTATTCCAAATAAATCGTGTAATTCATTTTCATAAAGAAAAGCAGGCATAAAAATATGCGAAATACTGGGCAAACTGGGCTCTTCTAAAGCAATCGATAATCGCAAATTGTAAAATTGATACGCTTTATCGAAGGTATAATCGAGCTGAAAATGATCCGCTTTTTTGGTGCAGCTAATTTGCACTAATCGATACCCTTCTTTGGATAAACGTTGTGACTGACTCATCAGTTCTGACCGATCGATCGTCACAATTTCTTGGCGCTCAAACATGTCGTATCACCTCTTTGATAAATAGATTAACCAGCTTTCGCTTTTTTGTGCTTTTCTTCCAATACGGAAAGCGCTTGAACAACACCATCAATAATCGCTTCGGGTCGTGCTGCGCATCCCGGCACAAAAACATCGACGGGAATAACCGTATCAGCGCCGCCTAGAATATTATAGCATTCGGCAAAAAAATGGCCGGTACAAGCACAGGCACCAATAGCAACCACCGCTTTGGGTTCTGCCATTTGATCATAAATGTTTTTGATGACAGATTTATTTTGTTCATTGACGGAACCCGTAATCAATAAAATATCGGCATGTTTTGGGTTACCGGCATTAATCACGCCAAATCGCTCGACATCATAGCGCGGTGTTAGACAGGCGAGTACTTCAATGTCGCACCCATTACAACTGGACCCATCATAATGGATAATCCAGGGAGACTTTTTAATTGACATGCTGGCTTTCCCCTTTACTGAAAGATATGTAGAATCATTAAATTGCCCACACCA
>MGXH01000081.1 GCA_001801305.1 Gammaproteobacteria bacterium GWE2_42_36 | reverse complement strand
TAATTGTGTTTGACCTTGGCCAAATAATTCACCGACCGTTTTCATGCCGTCGAGCAAATAGTGATTGATAATCTCGAGCGGCGAATAAATTTGCAGTGCCTGTTCGAGCGTGTGTTCGAGATTTTTTTTATTTCCTTCGATGACATGTTGTTTTAACCGCGCTTCGAGCGGTAATTGTTTTTCAGTAATATTAGGCACGGATGCCGGTTCGGAAAATAACTGAATAAAATGGAGCAAGGGATCGTTGCCATCTTTCCATCGATTGAATAATAAATTTTGCGCGGCTTGTAATTGGACTTTAGGAATTTGATGCAGCGGTACAATTTTGCTGCCATGAATAATCGCAGCCGTTAACCCGGCCTCTTGTGCATGGTGTAAAAATACGGAGTTTAAAATGCGTCTTGCGGCTGGCTTTAATCCAAAAGAAATATTTGAAATACCGAGTAAAAGTTGTGTCGTTGGAAACTGTTTAGCCATTTGTTCGACGGCTTTTAACGTATGTATGGCATGGTCACGATCGTCATCGTGACCAGTACAAATCGTGAAAGTGAGTAGGTCAAAAAACAAATCATGTGCAGGGAGTTGATACTGATTGACGGCAAGATCGTATAAACGTTTTGCAATATTGATTTTATCTTCGATAGTTTTGGCCATGCCATTTTCATCAATGGCTAATCCGACAACGGCCGAGCCAAACTGTTTGGCTAATTTTAAAATTGATCGGGCTTTTTCTTCACCGCTTTCAAAGTGAATCGAGTTAATGACGCTTTTCCCGCCGAGTAATTTTAAGGCGTTTTCAATCACGTGCGGATCAGTCGAGTCGATCATCAAAGGAGCCGTGACTTGATTGCGCAAGGCGGACAAATAAGTGACCATGTCTTGCGATTCGGGTCGGCCGACGTACGCTGTGCAAATGTCGAGTGCGTGTGAGCCTTCTTTTTCTTGTTCTTTGGCGAGTGCGATCATGCCGTCGATGTTTTCATCGCATAATAATTCACGAAATTGTTTAGAGCCATTTGCGTTGGTGCGTTCGCCAATCGATAACACGGCATTTTCTTGTCGTAGCGAAACGGCGGTAAAAGAAGAGCTGATTGCGGGCTCAAAAACAGGATGACGTATTATCGGCGCTTTATCCGATCGTGCATCGAGCATTTTTCGTAACGCGGCAATATGCAAAGGGGACGTGCCGCAACACCCACCGATTAAATTGACGCCCATTTCGTCGACAAATTGGCGCTGCCATTGGGCGAGTTGATCGGACGATAATTGGTAAACCGCTTGACCATTGATGAATTGAGGGAGTCCGGCATTCGGCATAACGGAAATAAAACCGTTCCAATGTTGGCTCAGATAACGAACGTGTTCGGCCATCTCGGCGGGGCCTAATCCGCAATTTAAGCCAAGCCCATCAACATCCATCGCGGCGAGCGTTGTGACAATGCAGGGCATATCCGCGCCGATCAAGGTGGTGCCGTGTTGGTCTAATGTTAATTGTACGAAAATGGGGGTTTCAGTGTCGTGTCGTTCTTTTTTTGCGATGCGGCAGCCTTGCAAGCAGGCTTTAATCGTGAGTAAATCTTGATGCGTTTCGAGCAATAATAAATCGACTTGACCCTCTAATAGCCCGCGGACTTGTTCAGCATAAGAATCCACTAATTCGTCGTAAGTAATTTGACCCAGGCTCGGTAGTTTGGTGCCCGGCCCAATGGATCCAACCACAAATCGAGGCCATTCCACTGTCGAAAATTCGTCGGCGATTTGTCGCGCGAGTTTCGCCGCCGTGATATTGAGTTCATAAATTTTATCTGTCAGGCGAAATTCGTTTAGGATTATTTTATTAGCACCGAATGTATTGGTTTCGATGAGATCAGCGCCGGCTTCTAAATAATCACGATGAATATTGGTGATTACATCGGGGCGCGTGAGCGTTAAAATTTCAGAGCAATTTTCTAACCCTAAAAAATCGCGTTTTAAATCAAGCGGGTATTTTTGTAATTGCGTACCGGTTGCACCGTCGCATAATAAAACACGCTTAGAGAGATGTCGGATAAAATTTTTCATATTTGAGATAATAACAAAGTGCAGATCGGAATGGTAGAAAATCGAAGAGATAGGACAGGTTAGGTTGTTATGCCATTAATCTTCAAGAGAGGACAGTTCGAATTTCCATTTTCGCCTTATTCATGATACATTTTTCAAATAAATTAAATTTCTTTTCGTGCTCAGTTTATGTCGAGATAAAAAGGATATAGAATAATGATCTCATCACCCATCAACTTAAGCTTTGAATTTTTCCCACCACAAGATGTCGAAGGACTTGAGAAATTACTATCAGTCGCCAAGAAATTATCCGCATTAAATCCAGAATTTTTTTCAGTGACCTACGGGGCCGGTGGATCGACGCGTGATAACACCAAGCAAACTGTACAAGCGCTTAGGGATCATTTTGATGTGCCTGTTGCGCCTCATTTATCGTGTATTGGTTCAACACGAGAAACCATTACGCGAATTTTAGATGAATACATCGAGATGGGAATTAAAAAGATTGTTGCGTTGCGCGGTGATTTACCCTCGGGTATGCGTAATCCGGGTGACTTTTCCTATGCAAGCGATTTAGTGACTTTTATTCGAGAACATTCCGGTGATCATTTTGAGATTAAAGTTGCAGCTTATCCGGAATTTCATCCCGAATCAAAATCGTCGAGCGAAGATTTATCCCATTTTAAAGGTAAAATAGAGGCTGGCGCGCAGGCGGCAATTACGCAGTTTTTTTTCAATACGGAAGCGTATTTGCATTTTGTCGAGGATTGTCGAGCAATGGGGGTTGCAGTACCGATCATTGCGGGTATTATGCCGATCAGTAATTGGGAACGATTGATGAAGTTTTCTCGCACATGCGGGATGGATTTGCCCATTTGGTTGAAAAGTCGTATGGATGCGTTAGGAACAGATGAAATGGCCCGACGCAACTTAAGCATTAAATTACTGAGTCATTTATGTCGGCGATTACAACAAGCGGGTGTGACGGATTTTCATTTTTATACGTTGAATCAATCGAAATTAAGTTTAGCGATTTGTGAGAGTTTGTTGAGGGTTCAGCGCGACGAATAGGCCGCGATGAACGCGAGGTAGAATGCCCGAGCCGGAGGGTCAGGATGACTGTGAAGTAGATCCTGCGATCAAGTTGAGAGAGTTTTTAAAAACATCAAGGAGTGCGCGATGACAGTAAACGTACTAATACCGATCGCCAATGGGAGTGAAGAAGTCGAAACAGTTTGTATTTTTTCTACTTTAAAACGCGCCGGTGCGACAGTAACGATCGCTTCTGTTGAAACATCTTTGCAAGTGATTACCTCACGAGGATTGAAAATTACGGCCGATCGATTCATCGACGAATGTGCTGAGATGATGTTCGATTTGATTGCTTGCCCGGGCGGTATGCCCGGCGCCATTCACTTGCAAAATTCAAAAACGCTGATGGATTTGTTGAAAAAACAGCGAGATTCAGGCCGCTTTTTTGCGGGGATTTGTTCGGCACCTGCCGTGACTTTTTTACCGCACGGACTCTTGCAAGGCTATCAAGCGACCTGTTATCCTGCGTCTGATTTTACCGAGCAATTTCCAGCCGGAAGTTATGTTGATGCACCGGTTGTGGTTGATCGTCATTGTGTGACGAGTCAAGGACCCGGTACGGCCTTAGCATTTGCTTTACAACTGGTCGAATTGCTTTTTGACCGAAAAACGCAAGATCAGTTAGCGCAAAAAATGCGAATAAAATAAAGTAGGGTGGTTTGCTATCCTCGGATTGCAAACCAAATCACTATTTCCGAGAGTCCAGTAACGCGAGTTTAGACAAGTATAATGTTTATCTCGCGTAAATATACGTTTCATTTGTTCAGTTCAATGTTCAGTTCAAAATTATTGTTTTTATCTGAGTTTGGGATAAGAAAGCGCGTTATCGAATAAGGTGAGCAGGGTTCCGCTTGTTTTCAGGCTATTCTTTGAATTCCGGTCAAGCCGGGATGACAAAGCCCGATCCATGAGCGAAAACAACAAGGCCAATCCAATCACTTGCTTGTCTTCCGTTATCCCGAGCTCAGGTTATTTTTAATTTTGATTTGAGTCGAAAGCTAATTCCTAAAAGAGGTTAAGTTATGCAAATGAACAAACAGGAACAGAATTTGTGGATTCGATTGGTGACCTTATGTCAACAATTTGAACAGCTTTCTGAAACGCCTCAACCGAAAGAAAATTTTAATCAGGTTCTTACATCGAGAGAGATCGAGTGCCTGTCTTTTGTGGCTAGAGGGTTGACGAGCAAAGCGATTGCAAAACAATTAACGATATCAGCGCGGACGGTTGAAACGCATCTCAACAACGTGAGAAAGAAATTACATTGCTACAGCAAGACGCAGCTGGCGGAAATTTATTGGAGAGTGCAATCCGGAAAAAATTCATAGGGCGGTGCTGGCGTTGTATTGAGAAAATTTAATAAACCGAGCTCGAAAATTGAATTAGATCTGCGCATTTTTTACGGATAGAAAAACGGGAGGTATTGCTGGATGATCGCAGTTCTCAGGAATAAAAACCAATCAGGCATCAGTATTTTTATGATGATTTTTATTCTGGTGAGCCGATGTTGTAAAAGCGCACTTTTATGACATCGTGTCGTTTATATTTTATTTCAAAGGAGAACATTTTATGAATCATGATCAAGATAACTTAGATGACATTGTCGAGGTACAGTCAGCAGCGCAGACGGATATTGTCGGCTGGGGTGCTGGCGGATGTATGTCGGGGAACTATGGATTTAGTAATGAGGCTTAATGAATCAATTTTTTAAAGGAGCGTGTGTTATGAATGATGATCAATATAAATCGGAAGATATGGTAGAGGTTTACTTGGCGGCTCAAACTGACATTGTCGGCTGGGGTGCTGGCGGATGCGGGCATGGGTCATACGGACTGACCGATGAGGTGTAAACGAGATTTATAATGTTGAGAAAATGGCGGATGTCATGATGTTGGAAGGTGTAGTCAGTTCGGTATGTGAGCCAATCATCCAGTCTGGTCTAATCCGCCGTTTAACAGAATAAAAATAGCGTATTACGCGAGTTATTTTAATAAAGTGGATCACTTTTTAGAAATCCAAAAAATTGAACAAGGGGTGAAGTTATGAATCAAACATCTATGAATGAAGAAATCGTTGAAATTTACTCTGCCGCGATTAACAGCGTTGTGGGCGCTGGCATTGCTGGGTGTGATTCCGGCGGGTTTGGATTCTTTGTTGAAGTATAAATTTTAGTCGACATGACATTAGCTGAATCAAGGATCGTGTCATTTCGCGGTCGTGGTGTTTGTGTCTGGGCTCTGCACACGACAAAAAATGGATTGTGAGAAAATGAGCTGATCAGCAAATTATTTTTTGTCGTGTGCAAAGGGGTTTGCTTGATTAAGTGATCCCAGCAGAATCTAGATTTCCACTTTCTTGGGAATATAGGAGTTGTGGAATGGCAAAGAAGGTTGAGAGCGGTTGCAAGGCGTTATTTTCTTGCTCGACTTGAGCGCTCTCTAGCGCACGTGTTCGCTTTCATCCGATGCGATGCTAGCTCAAACATCTTTGACGGCTTTGGAAGCGTTGCTGCTCGATGCAGCAAGCAATTAGAAATTGGTGACATAGGCGGATTTTTAGATATGAATTTGAAATACTCTCAATTTAATTTGGTCGATGAAATTAAGGCCGGGATCTATTCTATTTACAATACGAAAAGTCGGTTTCATTTAATTTTAAATTTAACCCAATATTCATCGCACGCGACGCTACTGAACCAAAGTGAATCAATTAAACAGTTGCCGGAAGCGATGGTTAAAAAGCTCAGGGATAAAGGATTTATTGTCCAAGCTGATATAGATGAAGTATCCGATTTGAAATGGCAATCGTTTGTGTCACGGTTTGAAGAGGATCACGGATTGGTCTTAACGATTTTACCTACGCTCGAGTGTAATTTTAAATGTGCTTATTGTTTTGAGGATATATTGCAACATAAAAATACGCGCGTAATGATCGAAGAGACACAGGAAAATATCGTTCACTTTGTCGAGCGAAAATTATCGCAAGGCATTCGAGGCGCTCTGTATGTCAAATGGTTTGGCGGAGAACCTTTGTTAGCACTTGATACTATGCTTTCAATGACGAAAAAATTAAAAGCAGTTGCCAGTCGATTTAATAATCGATATATCAGTGCCATGCTAACCAATGGGTATCTTTTAGATCAAGTATCCAAACAACAGATTGACGCGCTATCAATTTTCGCGATCCAAGTTACCTTGGATGGTCCCGAAGCAGAACATAATAAACGGCGACCGCATAGAGGTGGTGGGAATTCCTTTAAGAGAATCATTGAAAATTTAAAACACCTCGTGACGATTGTCGAGCGCTCTTATATTAGAATCAATACCGATAAAACAAATGCGGCATCGATCCCTGTTCTCCTAAAGTATTTAAACGAACAAGGGTTATTGGCGCGCTGTAAATACGATATTGGCTATATTGATACAGAGACAGGCGCCTATACTTTTGGGCAGACTTGTTCTGCGCTTTTAAATGAAGCCGATATTCGATCGATTTACGCATCGATTTCAAAAGGGTTATGCGAATTAAATCTGGAAAATATAGAGCCCGCCGAATATCCTAAATTATTAAAATTTGCTTGTGATGCGCAAATAAAAGAAGCGTTCATTATCGATCCATCAGGCAATGTATATAAATGCTTAAATGATGCAACGATTCCTGCGCGAGCTATGTTTAATCTCAATTCAGGTGCCGAGATAGATCGTAAGCGAGAAGAAAAATTTTTAAACATCGACCCCTATCAGATTAAAGCATGCCAGCTGTGTTCCTATCTTCCTATATGCCATGGAGGGTGTCCCGCTAAGCTAATTGATTTAGGGGAAGAGCAGGGTAATTGTTGGCCCAATCATTATGTATTTAGAGATAAGTTAATCAAATATGCTAAGAGAAAATTCGGATGAATCACTTAAAAGTTTCATTTACAAAACCGCTGATTTTTAGAGAAGAAGATCAAGGTCTGTTGATCTTCAATAAAAACAATAGTGCCGTGGTGAAATTGTCGCGGTCCTTGGTTGAGAAAATTCGTGAAGGATGGTTTCCTGATGAGAGACGTTATACTGAAGCGTTAAAAACTCTAAGTGACAATGGGATAGTGCGGGTGGATCAATGGTGTGAAGAATTTTCGGTGGATCGAGGAATGGAGACGAGTGATAAAAAAGCACTGAATGCGAGTTTGTTTAACATCAAAAGTCATCAAAACCCCTTTGTCGCGCTTTGGGCTATTACACCCAAATGCAATCTCAGGTGCACTTATTGTTTTCCCGAGGTGAGCCAAGTGGGCTCAACTTTTTCCGGATTGACGAGTGATCAATTGAAAAATATCGCAAATCAAATCATCGCAGCAAAAATCTTTCAGCTAACGATTTCTGGTGGAGAAGCTTTTCTGACGAACGAGCTATGGGAACTGATGCCCGCATTATATGAGAACCAGATAAAAATTTCCGTTATCAGCAATGGAACAACTATTACACCTTCAATTATTGAAAAAGTACGGCGCTACGAATTAATCGTCGGCGTGAGTTTAGACGCACCGAATGAATCGATCAATTCCATCACGCGTGGTGTGGGTGTTTTCGAGAAAGCTTTGAATGGGATCAGACAATTATTATCTGCGAATATGCCAACCGTTGTATTAATTACAGTGACAAAACACAATTTTCCGCTTTTATTTGATCACATTTATTTTTTATATGAACAAGGGATTAGAAATATTACGCTACAAGATTTAAGACCTTTCGGGACAAAAGCTATTTATGAACAATTTCGACTAACCAAGGAGCAGGAAAGTTCGCTTTATGCATTGATTAAGAACATCAAAAAAACATTTTCAGAGATCAACTTTAATTTGTCTGAATTGTTTATTTTCCCTTGCAAAGAAATGCAAATTAAGAGAAATGGCAAAATTATGCAATGTCCCGCGGGCAATAATTTTGTTTATATTGATTGTTATGGTGATATGTATCCCTGCACGAATTTATCGCAGATCAAGCTGGGCAATGTGTTAAGAGATAGAAATATTACTGAGTTATGGCGATATTCGCCCGCCATGCTTCAGCTCAGAGCGCTCAAAATGAAAAACATGACGGATATGGAAGCATGCGCTCATTGTTTATGGATGGATTCCTGCGATGGAGGATGTCGTGGAGATGCTTTGTTTTATACAGAAGATCTTTATGGACGTCCGTCGAGATGCCCAAAAACGATGGGGGTTATTGAATGAAGGATAAAGTGAAATGGATCCGTCAGAGACAGGTGGATCGAAATGAGACAATCAGGGGAGCGCCAGTTTGTACGTTAAAGGGCAAGAAGGATAAGTCATTCGTACTGGTGATGAGCGCAGTGTTAATTTTTTGGATGATATCGAGCTATTTGATTATATCAAAAGGTGTTTTTTTCAGGCATTTTTTTATCTTGGCAGATCCTTTCAATTTAAAGTTGGCTTTTGTTCAACTCATTATCTGCGCAGAAATTGGGATTGCTTTATTGATGGCGCTAAAAGTCACGGGCTTTTCTGTTAGCGCCGTCAAAATAAAAATCACGCAGCAAACAGTGTCGTATTTTTTGATAGGCTATCTATTGTCTAGTATAGCCGCCGTTATCGTTTGGATACTGTATGTGTACCCACAGCACCCTAAATTTTCGTTCGTTAGTTCATTGAAACTTATTATGCTGGGTATTTTACCTTGGGTGCTAGGTTGTTTTTTTCAAGCTTTTGCAGAAGAGCTAGCCTGTCATTCATGGGGGCTCGTTGCTTTTAACCGATACTTTGGTTGTCGATTAGCGATCGTTTTTGGCGGCGTCATTTTTGCTGCGATGCACTTATTTAATAATAAATATAACGCGCCAGCGATTACCAATGCTTTTTTATATGGCTTATTGTTGAGTTATGCCTTTTTTAAATTTGATTCGATAGCGGCGCCGGTCGGACTTCATTTTGGGTGGAATTTATCGCTGGATTTATTGAATAGCGGTCATCTATTGGCGATTCGTTTTCTAACGCCGATTAAGATAGAACATGGCAGCGGATTGGAAGCACATCAATCGACATTTTTATTAATTATTACGATGGCAATTATTTTAAAAGTAATGCC
>MGXH01000080.1 GCA_001801305.1 Gammaproteobacteria bacterium GWE2_42_36 | reverse complement strand
GTGATGATGATGCGTATAAAAAAGACCTGCCCGATCTATCGACGATAACGGGCAGGCTCAGTTTGAACTGACATCCTTTTTGTTTTTGACTTGCTTCCTCTTTTATCTTCTTGTTGTTATTAGTACATTTCTTATCCTTACTGATAACGCAAAATTGAAGGCTTGCGTTTAATTCGGTGAGAAATCCTTTGATTAATCCTAAATCATATTCTGCTTCACAATCGGAGCAAAGCTGATGGGTTATACATTCAAAATAACGCGTCGGTATTTTTTTGTCGAAAATGTCGATCGTTATTTCCAATAAAGTGGTTTGCTCGATTTTTTGGTTGTAATTGATTCTGAGCTTGATGCTTCCATCGTGTGTGTTTTGGATAATGCCGGTAAGTAGCTTGAGTAACACGAAACCAAGACGGTTTTTATCGCAAAATGAATTATTGTTTTTCGTCGAATCGATTTCAAAAACGCAGCACTGCTCCATTTCATATAGAGAAAGATAATCTACTATTTGTTGAATTAACTCATTAGGATTAAAACATTCTTGTGTTTTTTCAAAAAGACCATTTGATGGTTGGGCTAATTGAGCAAACGTTTGAAATAACGCTAGCTCCTGATTCGCAGAGCGTGTGAGATACTCGATTGTTTGTTTTTGTTTGTTTGATTTTACTTTATAGTACAAATCATTAAGTAAATCAGCATAACCTACCCGAGCTGCTTTTAGCACCCGCATAATCTCATTGAGATGAATATTTTGAGGATGAGCAGGTGAACAGAAGAAGAAAACCGCTTCACCTTTGCTCTTTCGTTTACTTTTCAAAAACATCGTTAACTCTATCCTATGAGTTTATAATAACTGTTCCTCTGTTATTTTTATTATTATGTTTGAGAATCATCAAACGTCTATAGTTGTTTATTTAATACTTATTCTAAAATTAAAAAAACAAATAAAAAGGTCAATAAACTTTGCTAATAAAAAGTGTGAGCTTTTTATGTTTAAGCTTGGGTTTAAAAAATAGCTGATCGTTAATTAGATTTTTTAGAGTATAGGTTTTTTATCGTTAACCGGGCTTTTGAAATACGTATAAAATTTTTTCTTTATTTGTACTGGTTTTGTAGTGAATAATTTCTTTGTTCGACAGGTTGAGTATCTTTCGATAGGTTTCTAGCTCATCATGCGAAGGGAAATATCCATAATCGTTTCCAAAAGGGGTTTTTGCAATACGCACATGTGTATCGATTTTCATAGCTCTTATTGTTTTGCATTCTATATCAATGATATCAATAATTATGTACCCGTTCTTGTTGAGATGAGCGGTTAAGATTGATAGTGTCTTCAGTTGCTCTTTGGGAGAAAACTCGCAAATCCCTGTCCACATCCACAGAATCAAATCAAAAGTAGTTGTTAGATTTACAGACTGTACATCGGCACAATAAATAGTTGCTTTTTTGGAAGAAAATTTTTCTCGCAACATATCGCAGAGTTTTTGATTTCTTTCAATGGCAACTAATTCTCCTTGATAACCAGTTTGAATAATGTGCTCTAATACACGACCATAGCCAGCACCAATCTCTAAAATAGATTTAGCTTGTTGAATATAGCTGATGGCAGCTGATACATCATACCCATCATTCAATCCAGCAATTTTAGCTGTGTTTTCGAAAAACTCGATCGGCATTGCTTCGTATAAAGGAGCATTATCATTATTTATCCATCCCATCTTTTGAGAGATGTTTTTATCTTTAGAATCTTTAATCATATATTTAGTCATTTTCTAAACCCTCATAGAAAGTATAAGCGTTTTCTTCTTGGATATTAAGCGAATAAAACAGTAAAATAAACGAACTACAAAACAGGAGGTGATTTATGAAATTTTTTAGCAATTAAATTGGATTCCAATATTGCATAAAAAGCATGAGGGTTCTATGAGGTTTTTTAGTAATTAACAAAATGGTTCCATTAAAAACAAATGGAACCATTTTTTATTTAAATCAATTTCTTCATTTATTCGACGTGTGAAATGCGAATGCAGCCGCGCAAAAATGAGCTGTTAGTGGCGAATTCTTTGTTTTTGATAATGTTATTTTTAAAGGATGGGTCTTCTTCGAAAAGAAATCTAGTATTCCTTATGTCATCTGAAATAATTTTTTCATTATGGAAAAAATCATAATTTATTGTTGATGGGATTTCTCCAATTGGGGTGTTTTCCAGCCGAAATTTGCCGGTGTTAACTTCAGCTAAATATTTATTTAACAGATATCGAATTTTTGTTAAGTTAACCAACTTTGTGGCTAATTTTCTTGCTTTTGGTGAAAAACTAAAAGTGGTTGGATAATCCAAAGAGTAATAAACAGGGCGCGTTTTTTTGCTATCCTTTGGAAGAAAATAAGCTGGTTGCATAATAGTGGGGATATATTTATCTAAACCATAAATTTCTAAGATGATTTCTTGGAATGTTGAAATAGGAGCAGCCGTATTATCTATGGCTGGAGAAAACCCTGGGTATGCACCAACGCTCATTGCAAATAAATGTTTGATCGTATCGGCAATATAAGGGTCTGGCTTCAAGTTTCTCGCTTTTTGAATTAATGAAAAGGCAAGATTCCAGATAAACTCACTTCTGTGATAACTAGTCGCTTTCCATGACGCCTTAAGTAAATACTCATAAAAATTTTTCCAGGCCTTGTCGTGCAAATGATCAAACCATGATCTACTGAAGTAGAGTAAACATGAGGACCATTGGTCTTTAAAATAAGGACTTAGCGTTAATGCATGGAATAATTTCCCATGGTCAAATAGGCTGTGCGGCATATCAATATCAAGATGAAAATAATTTCTCAGTTTTTCAAATTTTGTAGCGACAGAAATTTTTGGGAGCATAAAAATTGATCTAGCACCAGAACTGACATTCCAAATAAATGCTGGTTGATGATTGTATTGTTTATCAAGTGCATGCCAAAGACTAATTAAACAGCCTGCGGGTACAAATGCAGCAGGGATAGTATGATTTTCCATAGCCATATAAATTTCTATCGAATTTTCCAACACTAAAGTAACAGGATTCGATCCAAGGTTATACCCTAAATCTTGCTTCATTTTTTTATCAGCGGATGCCTCTAGCTGCACAAGACGGCCTTGCTCGTTAGGTAAAAGCAACTGCCCTTTGGCGACGCTATTAACGCCAAAAGGATACCTTGCTTCATAGAGCGGGTATTTAGTGCTGCTAGGATTTAATTGATCAATAATCGAGCATAGGTCTGGATTAACCTTTGCAACACGATCTCTGACTTTTTTCCATGTTGTTGTTTGAATGGTTGATCTGTTTTTTTTATCTGTCACGCATAGCTCCTTAATAAACAACATTTTCCTTGATCATGACTGGAGCATTCTATTTCTTTTTGATCAAAAAATCTACATTGCAGCTAAAATGGGAAAAAATAAGCGCATAAAATATTTAATTTCTTACTATACCCTTTTAATCACAACATCATCGGTTGTCGGGCGAAGATCGTCGGGGTCAGTCTAGAAGATAAGAAAGGAGCACGCGCTGCACGCCCATCTCAATTTTTTGCCAGTCATCCTATGAAGAGCATCTCCCGACATCCTGTGTCGCCTATTCGTCGAACCGGACTCTCAATTCAAAAATTGCTCAACCCGATCATTAAACTCATCAGCCATTTCAATTTGAACCAGATGCCCACAATCTTCAAATAAACACAATTCCATCTGTGGAATCAATTGTTGCCCTACTTCGGCGCAAGAAACAGGAATAATTGAATCCCGTTTTCCCCACATCAATAGCACCGGAATCGTTAAGGTTTTTAAGCGGTTTTTAATAGCAAGAAAGACCTCTTCACGCAGCCCATGCCAATCTGAATTCGTCTGCATCAGATGCATCAATACCGCCATCGATTCGGGTGATCGATTATATTCATGAATCGCCTGCGATAAGGCCTTACTCAATCGTTCCCTACGATAGGCCGCTCGACGAAATAGTAACATCACTAGTTCTGGCCATCGAACCAGCGGCAAAATCTTATCCATATAAGGCACACATAATAATCGATAAGCCAAAGGGACTTTTTGTGTAAAGGCGGGCGGCGCAATGAGTACTAATTTTTTCACGGTCTCAGGATAATCTAATGCAAAAGCAAGACTGATACTGCCCCCAATCGAATGGCCAATTAAAACCACTTCGTGAATCTGCAAAGTTTCTAAAAAAGCCTTTAAAAATTGTGTGAAATCTCGGACGCTGTAATTGATGGCGGGTTTATCGCTTTTTCCAAAGCCAAGCAAGTCAACGGCAATCACACGATGGTGCTGTGATAACGCAGAAATATTATATTGCCAATATTCGATACAGGCTGCAAAACCATGCACAAGAATCAGCGGAATATCACCTTGGCCTTCATCCCAATAACGAATCTGTGATCCATTCACTTTCACGTAATGATCAAGACACTGCATAGCGCGTTCACCTTATTCAAAAAATTGGACACCTCATCAAAATTATCGTCACAAAGAGATCCATCCCTTGAATCTTCAATCCTAAGATAATTTTCCACAACATTGTTTGTATTTTTTCCCCGATCCACACGAGCAAGGATCATTGCGTCCAACCTTAGGTCCTTCTCGACGAACTGGCTGCGTTGGCTTTTCCCCTTCTTCGATTGACGACTGATCCGTGACGTGTTCTTTCGTCGCTTCAGCAAACGTGGCATGCTGATAAATTCTTTGCTGATGGGCTGCTTGCTCTCGGCGAGCCGCTTCGAGCTGAAGCGCTTCTTCTTCTGACATGCGCGGTTGCATGATCGTTAAGGTACGAATCACATCGAGCTTGATCGCATCCAACATGCTTGAAAACAATATAAATGACTCACGTTTATATTCTTGTTTTGGGTCTTTTTGCGCATAGCCCGACAAATGAATGCTGCCGCGTAGGTGATCCATCATCGCCAAATGTTCTTTCCAGCGAGTATCCAAGAATTGCAACATCACCATTTTTTCTAATTGGCGTTGCGTTGCACTCCCTACCCGCGCTTCTTTCTCCTGATAAGCGGTTTCGAGCTGCGCACAAATATAATCTCGAATTCGCTCTTCATCGAATGACGTTTCTTTGGCCAATAAATCCTGTAAAGATAAGGACAATAAGAAATCACCCGCCAATTGTTTTTCTAAGCCGGAAATATCCCATTCTTCTTCCAAACTATGCGGCGGAATATAGGTATCGATAAGTTGATTGATTACATCACGACGAATCGCGTGAACTGTTTCGGAAATATCCGCTAACACCATCAGCTCTGAGCGCTGTTGATAAATCACTTTACGTTGATCATTCGCAACATTATCGTATTCCAATAATTGCTTACGCATATCAAAGTGAAAAGACTCAACTTTACGTTGTGCATTTTCAATCGCTCGCGAAATAAACGAGTGCTCAATCGCTTCGCCTTCTTTCAGTCCTAATCGACGCATGATTGAACTCATTCGATCCGCCGCAAAAATTCGCATTAAATTATCTTCTAACGAAACATAAAATCGAGAAGAACCGGGATCTCCTTGACGTCCTGAACGACCGCGTAATTGATTGTCAACGCGACGAGATTCATGCCGCTCACTACCAATGACGTGCAACCCACCGGCTGCAATCACGCCTTCATGACATTCTTTCCAAGCAATGCACAATAACTCAACGGCTTCTGGGGTCGCATTTTCTAATGCCGCAATTTCTGCCTCCAAATTACCACCCAAAATAATATCCGTGCCACGACCCGCCATATTGGTTGCAATAGTCACACTGCCCGGCCGGCCCGCTTCTGCAATGATTTTAGCCTCTTTTTCATGGTGTTTCGCATTCAATACTTGATGCGGGATTTTTTCTTTTTGCAATAAATCAGAAAGCAGCTCGGAATTTTCAATAGAGGCTGTCCCAACCAACACCGGTTGCTGACGCTCCACGCAGGTTTTAATTTCTTGCGCGATGGCATTAAACTTTTCCCGCATCGTAATATAAATACGATCCGGATAATCTTTTCGCACCAATGATTTGTTCGTCGGAATAACCAATACTTCCAGATGGTAAATTTCCTGAAATTCATAGGCTTCCGTATCCGCCGTACCGGTCATACCGGATAATTTTTTATACAATCTGAAATAATTTTGAAAAGTAATCGTCGCCAGCGTTTGGTTTTCATTTTGAACAGGAACGCCTTCTTTGGCTTCGACTGCCTGATGCAATCCATCCGACCATCGACGACCTGGCATCGTACGTCCTGTAAATTCATCCACAATCACTACTTCGCCATTGGTCACAATGTAATCCACATCTCGGCGATACAAAGCGTGCGCTCGAAGTGCAGCATTCAAATGATGCATAAGAATAATATTCTGCGGATCATATAAACTTTCACCTTCGCGAATCAATCCATGCTGCTGCATTAATTTCTCGACATATTGGTGTCCCGCTTCGGTAAGGTAAGCTTGTTTATGTTTTTCTTCCAAATAATAATCGCCGGGACCCTCTTCCGTTTTTCGCGGCGTTAACAAAGGAATGAGCTGGTTAATCTTCTGGTATAAATCAGAACTGTCATCAGACGGACCTGAAATAATGAGTGGCGTTCTTGCTTCATCAATTAAAATCGAATCCACTTCGTCGACGATGGCATAATGCAATTCACGTTGCATACGATCTTCTAAAGCAAACGCCATATTGTCACGTAAATAATCAAAACCAAATTCGTTATTCGTGCCATAAATAACATCTGCCGCATAAGCGGATTTTTTATCAGCGGGATTCATATCCGGCACAACCACACCGACCGTTAATCCTAAAAAGCGGTAAATCGGCCCCATCCACTCGGCATCACGTTTGGCTAAATAATCATTTACCGTCACAATATGCACCCCTTGTCCTGTGAGCGCATTGAGATAAGCTGGCAACGTCGCTACCAATGTTTTTCCTTCACCAGTACACATTTCAGCAATTTTCCCATGATGCAAAACCATGCCGCCAATCAACTGCACATCAAAATGCCGCATTTTCAACGTGCGTTTGCTGGCTTCTCGAACAGCAGCGAAAGCTTCGACCAACAAATCATCCAGCGGAGTCCCTTGTTGTAAACGCGCACGAAATTCATCGGTTTTAGCACGTAACGTGTCATCCGTTAATTGATCATAAGTCGATTCAAGCGCGTTAATTTTCGCGACTTCTTTGGATAAACGTTTCACCGCGCGTTGATTGCGGCTACCAAAAAATTTCTTCAATAAATTTGATACAATAAGCATGACAACTCCCTAGATAATCAAATGCTAAATGGAACTATTTCAAACTGAATTTAACTGAGCCACTTTAATTAATGCCGTTAGTGTCGTATAAATTCGGTTTACAACAGTGCCCGAATGCGCGCCATAATATCATGAAGCCGGCTTATCCTCGAGAAAATTTGTAACGACTCAGCACGCTCGGAGGAACGTTCATCTTTTGGCGCTTTTTGACGCCTCTCTATTGCTCGGAGTCTATGAAAAAGTGGAGTCCCATAAATAAAAACACGGCAACCAGTGACATCACGCTACCAAAAACAAAAGGGGCTGCAGGACTAACTTTTGACCACAAAATACCCGCTATGAGTGAGGCGAAAAAAGAACAAACACCTACAGCCGTTTGATAAACGCCAAATACTGTTGCAGTGTTTTCCGGTGGCACTAAAACTGATACGTAAGCGCGACTCACACCATCATTTTGCGCCATATAAACACCATACAAGGGAAACAAAATCCAAATCCAATGAGCCGTGTGCACCATCCCAAATAAAAAATACACAATCGAAAATAATAAAAAGCCGAAGCATAGTGTTCGTCTGGGCCCGATGCGATCACTTAACATACCAGCCGGATAGGAGGCCAAAGCATAAATGAAATTAAATAAAGCATAGGCCAAAATAGTGAATGCAAAACTCATCCCTACACTTTTTGATTTCAAAATCAAAAACATGTCTGAACTATTGCCTATCGCAAAAATAACGCTAATCAATAGGAAAATTTTAAACGACGTGTTCAATTTTAAATAACGCAAACCCTGCCATAACGACTGTTGTGTTTTTGGGATTATTTTTTTCGTCGTCTCTTTTACAAAACATAACAAGATCAAAATGCCTATCAATCCCGGAATAAAAGCAATAAAAAATATAATGCGTAAATTATGCGGAAAAATCTTTAACAATAAAACGGCTGAAAGTGGACCCAAGACAGCGCCCACGGTATCCATCCCTTGATGAAATCCAAAGGAACGGCCTCGATATTGACGTTGTGAACTTTCCGTAATCAGCGCGTCTCGTGGAGAGGATCGTAATCCTTTTCCAAATCGATCGATAAATCGACCCCATAACGCCATCGGCCAGCCTGTTGCTAAACCAATCAATAATTTAGCTACAGTCGAAAAGCTGTACCCTACGATCAAAAAAGGTTTGCGAACACCAAACTGGTCAGAAAACCAACCTGAAAATATTTTTAACAAACTCGAGGTAGACTCGGCAATGCCTTCAATCAGTCCGATCATGCTCACGGGCACACCTAAAAAAGAGACTAGAAAAATGGGAATGATGGGATAAACCATCTCTGAAGCAAAGTCATTAAATAAACTAACGATGCCTAGCATGATCACATTCTTAGAGATTTTTTTTGTCGCTATCGGTGGCTGAATCAGAGGTTCCATAGCCATGGTCAATTTCCTACTATTTTTTTATTAAACCTGCGTCTGAGTTAACCAGAACAAAAGCGGAATATTGAATCGACCTAATTGTTTTCGCTTATACATCGGGCTGCGTCATCTTACGCTTTCTCCCCCGTCATCCCGCGGGAGCCAGAAATCAGTCCAAACAGCATGCTTTCTTATCCCGCACTCAGGGTATTAAAATCACCTATCCACTTTCTCGAGTTTAAGTAGCGTTCCTATGTTACCAATGGAGGAACGCGCATAGGCAAGTTCGCCTTCGCTTTGTGCATGAATCGCAAAAAGTGGTTGCCCTCGAGTCACATAATCGCCAGCTTTAACAAATAAATCAACACCGGCTGCTTTTGCTTTCGGCGCTCCAGCTAATTTCGCTAGTCGCGCTAGATTATAATTATTCATCATGACAACCCGTCCGCTCATCGATGCTTCATAAATCGCCCGATACGGTGCTTTAGGAATATCACGCAACCCGCCCTGTCCATCACAAATCGCTTGAAATTTCTTCCATGCGCGACCGCTGACTAAAATATCTTCCGCGAGTTGTTTGCCGGTCCCTGCTTTGACCTGCGATGAAAACTCCAATAAATTCCCTGCGATTAATAAAGCATTTTCCCTCAAATCTTGCGGTACATCCAATCGGTTCTCTAAAATAGCCAAAGCATCTCTGGCTTCCAGCGCAGGACCAATACCGCGCCCAATCGGCTGTGTACCATTCGTCTCAACAATTTTGATTTGAATATTCAGCGCACTGGCAACCGATTCAAAGAGCACCTTAAGTTGGCGCAGTTCGGCTTGATTTCTAATTTTCGCTGTCTCGCCGATCGGCACGTCCAACACGATCTGCTTCGATCCCGCTGAAATTTTCTTCGATAAAATCGAGGCAATCATTTGGCCCATAGCATCCAAATTCAATACGTGTTCTACGGGAATTAAAAGATCATCCGCAGGACTCAAATTCATCGCGCCGCCCCATACAATACAACCTTGCTCTTTTTCGACAACCTGACGCATCTGCGCAACCGTTAATTCAACGGGTGCAAACACTTCCATGGTATCTGCAGTGCCGGCTGCCGAAGTGATCGCACGAGATGAGGTTTTAGGAATCGTCAATCCATAAGCTGCCACAATTGGCACGACAATCAACGTCGTTCGATTGCCGGGCACGCCACCAATACAATGCTTATCAACCACCAGTTCTGATGGCCAACTCAAAGTATCTCCAGTAACCACCATCGCTTTTGTTAAATCAATAATTTCCGTAGAAGACAAACGGTCGTCAGCACACGCCGTTAAAAAAGAGGCGATATGAATATCGGATAATCGGCCCGCGACTACATCTTGAATGATTTCTTTCAATCCTTGTTCAGTGAACTGACGATTGAAAATTTTGTCATGAATCGTATGCAGGGAATGCAGCGGCGCAGGATGTGATAATTGAATCTCTTCATTTTCTTCTGCGCCCAACAGCTGAAAAGCATATTCTGATAACCCGGCCTCATCGGATTTTAGTAAAGGCGACTTAACCGTATTGACCGTCGCAATAATACTTTGATGAAGCTTCGTCACTTGAACACGGGCCTGAGCTGCCCATCCTTCAGATCGACAAATTTCACAATCTTCATGCAGGTAAATGACCGCTTCTTTATAGGTATTGATACCCAGCCTTTTTATCTTTAAGTGAATACCTTTCTCACATTTTATCGTACCGCTTTTTGTTTTTCTCGGTTCACCCGTCGTCTGAGTTTCAATATAATCTACTGGGTTTTTCGTCATTGATTCGCGATCCACCCAACGGTCCGGTGCAATAGACTCTACTTCAGTCTGATGGGGAGTCATAAGACTTCCTCTTGTAAATAACTGGGCACAACACAAGACCAGCCAAATCGTTCTTCAATTTTAGATTTCAACGCTAAAGCCGATGAGGATTCCCCATGTGTGATAAACACTTTACGTGGCGGGCGCTTAAAATGAGACAGCCAAGTCAATACTTCTTCATAATCGGCATGTGCCGATAAATTGGTCATATTTTCAACCTGCGCACGAATGGGCACCATTTTTCCCAACATTTTAATTTCTTGTTCTCCTGCCAACAATCTTGCCCCACGCGTGCCAGCCGCCTGATAGCCCGTCAATAAAATTGTATTACGATCATCTGGCCCAAAGGCCTTTAAATGATGCAATACACGTCCACCCGTCAGCATGCCACTCGCAGAAATAATAATTTTTGGCATGTTTTTCTGATCGATGATTTTAGACTCTTCCGGCGTTTGCACAAATTGCGCAATGGAACAAATCTGCCGTGCGAAACGCGCGCTTAATTGCGTCAGATAAGCATAATGGCAAAATAAATTGGTCACTTTAATGGCCATCGGACTATCGAGAAAAATAGGGATCGACGGAATGGCTTGTTCCGCTCTCAATTGGTGTAAATAATACAGTAACGTTTGCGTACGACCAATAGTAAAAGCGGGGATAATAATCGTCCCTCCTCTCGCTGCTGTTTGATTGATTACTTCGCGCATTTTCTCCTGCGGATTCGTTTGAGGATGCTGTCGATCTCCGTATGTCGACTCGAGCACCAAATAATCTGCACAAGCCGTTAACATCGGCGGTTTCATGATGGGATCTGTTAACCGACCTAAATCTCCACTAAATAAAATCGACCCTTCTTTGGACTGAATAAAAACCGAAGCAGCCCCAATAATATGTCCGGCACGTTTAAACTGAACAACAGGTTCGTTAAACAATTTGAATTTTTTACCCATATCAACGCCTCGAAAATATTTCATCGCGTCAATAGCGTCTTGCTCGGTATATAAAGGCAACGCCGGTTTATGTTTAGAATAATCATGTTTATTCGCGTATTGTGCTTCTTCTTCTTGAAGGTGCCCGCTATCAGCCAACACAATGCCACATAAATCACGTGTCGCATGCGTGCAATAAATCGTCTGCTGAAATCCCTCTTTGATAAATAAGGGTAAATAACCACAGTGATCTAAATGCGCGTGTGTTAATAAAACAGCATCTATCGTAGCAGGATCGACTGGAAACTTGATCCAGTTTCGTTCGCGCAATGATTTGAGTCCTTGAAATAAGCCACAATCAATCAGTATCTTTTTTCCGTGAATATTCAGTAAATAGCGAGAACCCGTCACAGTCTCCGTTGCTCCAAGAAAAGTAAGGTGCATTTCTTGTCTCCTTTTTATATCGTCGGTTGATCCTATTTCTAGAATCATACCGACCTTAAATAAAAAATAGCAGTATTAAATCAAAAAAATAGATAACTATTCACCACGGTCGTGATGATATAAAAACCTGAGTTCGGGATAACAGAAGACAAACAAGAGATTGGTTGGCCTTAGTTTATTTTCGCTCATGAGTCGGGCTTTGTCATCCCGCGGCTTGACCGCGGGATCCAGAGAGCAGCCGAAAAAAACGGAACCCTGCGCACCTTGTTCGATAACGCGTCTTTCAAAACAAGTCATCCATGACTAATCCCTCTAGCCCAGCATCCCTGCTGGTCGTTTGTTGCTACCTATTCGTCGCAACAAACTCTTTGGCGCGCTCAAATGAATTCCATTCATTTGCCGCTATCTCACTTCGGTGCTCGGGGCCCTCCTCAATTTTCGCGAAAACAAACAAGGTCAATCCAATCGCGGTCCAAATGACCTGCTTTCTTATCCCGAAATCAGGTTAATTGTGGAATCTTTTTTTCAACAGGTTGGGTCGGAGTTGGAATTGAAAAATTCATCATCTCGGTTTATTAGGATTTTTATTTAAACAACAAAGGGCTAAAACCGGATTGTCATACCCTTTAAAATGGCAGATAACAATTTGATAAAAATGAGAAAAAGAAAAATCTGATCACAGAAAGAAAATCTATGATCAGATCAAATGAATTTATTCTTCGTTTGGTGTGATCGCTTCGACTGGACAATCTGGAATGCACGATCCACAATCAATACAGATATCTGCATCAACGATGGCTTTACCATCAACCATTTTAATGGCTTCAACCGGGCACACTGATTCACATGCCGCGCAACCTACACACGTATCTAAATTAATTTTTACAACCATAAGAACCTCCGAAATTTAAACAGGGCCATAGAATACACAAACTCGCCTATAAAAAAAAGAGTTCTGTAATAAAATGTTCTGTACCCTGGATTTCGAGATAGCAGAGATAAAGAACGGCGCATTATTTTAATTTCGAGCGCCCAATCGGGATGCCTCTATTAAATCGCGCCATCGAAGCACCGGCCTGCCTTTGCGCGTCTCACATCGACACGCAATTATGTCACCAGCTGTTTCACATATTCTACCGGTTTACTCACCAAGTTGAGTGGTGAAGTAATTAAAGCTGAGTGCTCTGCCTGAATATTCGGGCTCGTCCAACTGCCTGTAACGTGATAATGATAAGTCGTCACTTCATCCACAACACCGCTCATAATTTTTGACGCAGCCCACGTTGCCGCGCCCGCAATAGGATTTACAGCAAAGGCGGCAACAATCGGCAAACTAGAGGTCACATGGGGCGTGATGGCTAAATCCAGGTCGAGCGTTTTTGAAATAACATTGATTGAACCTTCAAAATTTAAATCAGCTGTTTCCCCTAAAAACGATAAATCCTCGGTGGTAATGATACCGTTTTTCAAAACCAGATCGCCGGTTAATTGATTGAAATTATATCCCTGATTAGTAAAATCTTTAAAATTGAACTGTAATAATCGGTTGACGCTGAGTAAAGTTAACAATCGACCAATATCTAATTTCGCCACAGCCGAATCACCAATGTCGACAATACGTCCTGATTTAAAATTCAACTTAATTTGACCATTTGTTCGAGCTAGATCAAATTGATCCAATCGATCCGGCCATGTCAGATCGAATATAATTTGTCCTTTCCCCGGGCGAATACTGGTAACCATCTGAAAGCTTTTAAGCAATTGAGTAAAATCAGCGCTGCTGATTGTGCCAGACAGCGTGGTGGTATTCTCTCCCGCTTTAGTCTGTCGCCACCTCCCCGTCATGGCACCTTGCAGCAAATCTGAATTTAAATTCAATTGCTCAATTTGCATGCCACTTCGTTCTGGCGAGGTAATAAGCTGGATATTGTTGATTCGCTTATTGTTATACTGAAACCGACTAACCGATATGTTAAGCGCTGGAATTTGCTGAGGCGCGACAGTCATCGCTTGCTGATGACCTGCATCATCTCGCAATGTCAATTTGTTAAATTGTGCGGTAATAACCGATTCCGGAGAGAAGTCATACGGGATCGTCAAAGATCCCTCGTTATCACTACTGTTAATCGAAATCGCCCAATGATCTTGCGCTGGCTTGATCTGAAATAGTGTATTTTTTAACGTTTGCCCCAATAAATCGATTTGTCCAATACTAAGATGAATTTGATTTAAAATATGTCTAATCTGGGTAGTCGAATTTGACCCTATTTGCGTCGAGGAGATCGGCAGCGTATTGAAATAATCTCGCCAGGTTGTCCAATCGAATGTCGGCAGTTTTCCATCAATCAATAAACCCGCCGCATTTGGAATACGCGCTTGCCGATCCCCAAAATGCAGATTAGCTCTTCTCCATTGATCTTTATCAAACTGCATCGCCCCACTGAGCTGATCGCCCGCATACATTGTAATTTGAAAAGGTCGATCAGCGCCAAAATTAAAATAGGCTTCAGTCGGTAAAGTGGTCCCTGATAATTTTTTAAAAGGAATCGGTAGCGATGTCGCTATATCCGTCATGGGCGCTTGTATCATAATTTGACTTTGCTGCCGATCATGTCTTGCCGTATGTAAATCGATCGTCGCTGCATACGCAGTTTGCCCTGTGATAAATCGCGATAAAAAAACATGAAAGTAATGTTCAATTTCTGCAATGGTGACATCACTCTTAAAATCCAATCGTGTAAACGGTACGCCGCTATCCGTCTTTAATGCCTGTAAATTAAGAATAATCGGTTTTTGCATCAATTGCGCAGTTAATTTTGAAGCAGCCAATTGTGTTTCAGAAAATTTAACAGGGCCTTGGATATGATCAAATTGCAAGGCCCAATCGGGGATACCTAAAGAAACATCTGAAAGATTCAACCCGCCCTGCAGTTTCACGCCCTCCGGCTTTTCGAGCGGTAAAGACAAATCCAAATCAAGATGCGCGTTTCCTTGTGCAGTAAAGCGGTCTACGCCGGCTCCGATCATGCTTTTAAGCGGACTCTCTTGTAAAAATCGCAGCATATCTCCGGCGCCCCCATCAACACTCCCTTGAATAACTAACAGCGTCTCATTCGGAGTCCCCATCTCAGGAATGGCCGCAGTCACTTGACGAATCTGGGCATTCTCAATTTGTCCGCCCGTCCCATCAAAATGCATAGAGCGCCCAGAAAAAATTAATTCACCACTGGCGTTTTCCACATTGGGCCAATCCGGAGCAAAATGAAGTGTGGTTGGCGCCACATCGCTGTCAATGATAAAAACACCCTCATTGTGATCAAATGGAAAATCCGCCATATTGCCCCGTAAAACAAAGGTACCAGCTGCACCCTTTCCGCTCACAAAGGCCTGATCAAGCCAATCAATAATTGATTTATGAAGAATGCCGGATGGGAAATAATGCGCCACTTGGCTCGAATCATTAACCGTAAACCCGACTTGTACGCCCACAAAAGGATTATGTCCATCCGAAGGGATGAGTAAACCCATTTCACCATAACCCGCCACAGCCGGATTAATCACCAATAAATTTTTCCCCTGTACCGTCCAACTTTTATCCTGATTCTGATACCACGAAAACACACCTTGCAACTGCGTAATAGCCAATGGATTTTGGAAAAGATCACCAAAATCCAGTTGTAAATTCTGAGAATCCATATCCAACTCACCCGATTCAGGCGTTAATTGTAAAACCCCCGAAAAGTTTTGAAACCCTGGGATGTTTTCAAAGCGCTGACAGCTTACATGGTCAACAGAAGTCGCAATAATGTATTGCTTGAATGTTTGAATATCGCCGTTATGCTGTAAATAGAAATCATTCAGCTCTCCGTTGGGTTGTATTTTGGCTAATGATTTCATCCATGCATCATCAAATAATGAACTCCCTTGTAATAATCGATTGAGATTCTCAAGGTGTATATTTTTCACCCAGACCGTTTGCTGCGGCTCCGCCCCATTAAGGCCCATATGTAAATAAAATGCATTATCAGGCCACGTATCATGACCCGCCATTATTTGAATACGATCGCCCGAAACACTCCAGCCTTGCGCTTCGGGTTTCCACAAAAAATTACCTGATAACTTGTCAATGGGAAGCATCTTATGAACAGCACTTGAAAACAAACGCAGATCGGATAGCGTTAATAAACTCTGAATTAAATCAACACGCCCATTTTCCCACTGCGCCCACACGCTACCATCTAAAGTCCCCTGCATTAATTCATAGCCAAAAATAACCGGATGATAATCCCATTCTGAAACAGCGAGATGATTAACGTGTGCATAAAAAGAAGCACGTAAATCTGCCGGATCATTAAAAATATCTCCGGTCATCGTTAAAGAAAAAACCAAAGATGTCGGTGTTTGCCGTAGGGTGGTTGAAATCGCCCCATATAACACATGATCATTCCAGGTATTCACTAAAACCAGTTGTTGCAATGTTAAAGGGATAAATTGCTGATCTCGATACCAATCAATGGTGACGTCACTAACCGATAGTTTATGCTGCTGTAGCAATCGGCTAATCACATGCTGATAATCAAAATCACTGGCGGGTTGTAATTCATGGTGTGACGTATCGATAAAAAAGCCGTTGATATTTATGCCGCTCTTTGCTGATGAATGCACTTCGATGTGTGTTTCTCGTATCGCGATTTCATGTAACGTCCATTGCCGCGACAACAAAGAATGAAATAAATCTATATTCGCACGCACTTCGCGAATAGACAATTGAACAGACTGTGGTTTTTTAGGATCGAAAATTTGCACATGCACTAAAATAACTTGTGGATAAATCCCTGCCCATGAAAAGCGTAATCGATCAACGTGAATCGGCCTTTTGAGCGCTTGACTCGCTATTTTTTCTAATGCAGGTTTATAGACATTCAGTCGAGGCGTCAATATACGGGTTAGCGTAGCGATCAACGCAAGAAAAGCTAGCGTAAAAGCAAACGCGTACCATAATCTTAACATGACGCGAGGCAGACGACTGACTTTCACGGGGTTATCCTTATACTCTCAATAGGCACAGTTTCTCATAAACTGAGAAAATTATCTCGTAAAATTCATCTTCGTAATAATTTTCACTTTGCACACAACAAAAAATAATTTGCTGATCAGCTCACTCTGTTTTCCCCTGCAACAAATAAATGCCAAAAGCATTTAATAAACTCTCTGTTTCTGACAAAGGCAATCCCATCACACCCGTATAACTACCACTAATTTTTTTAATAAACACACCGCCTAAACCTTGAATACCGTAGCTTCCTGCTTTATCGCAAGGCTCATCAGTTATCGTCCAATAGGTTTTAATTTCTGACAAAGATAATGACCTAAAAGTGACCGCTGTATCGGATAATTGAAGCGATTGGCGCTTTCCTTGAACCAGCGCTACAGCTGACAAGACATGATGTGTTTTGCCGGAAAGGCGTTGGAGCATGGCGATCCCTTCTGCGCGATTTTTCGGTTTACCTAAAACAGATCGACCAATAACTACAATTGTATCAGCGCCTAAAACAGGCTGATTTGTTTTTCGCTGAGGATGCTGCCAACCCGCTATCGCTTTTTCTAACGCCATTCGCTTGGCGAAATTAGCAGGCGATTCTTTTGAGTGTTTTATCTCTGAAATAGCCACAGGGAGCTGTTTAAAAACAATCCCAATTTGCTGTAGTAGATCGCGTCGTCTGGGAGAAGAAGAAGCTAAATAAATTTGTGGCGTTATTGCACTCATGAAATATGAAACCTTCGGCGCACATCACGGAGCAAAATAAAAATCCACGGCCAAATCAATGTGGACGTTAATAAAGAGATCCAATACAGCGAAAAAGAATGCGGCAATAATCCTAAAAAATCCTGAATGATCAAAATAATCAATTTATAGAGTAACACAAACAAGAATATAATAATCATTTGCTGTGTCAGCGGATAAACGCGAATACGCTGATGCAATTTAACAACGAGATAAGTCACCAATACCAAAGCAAACGCTTGCTCGCCCCATAACGTGCCCATCAATAAATCGGCAATCATACCTATAAAAAAGGCTGTAAAAATGCTCACGACAGCGGGTAAAGCCATCGCCCAATAAATTAAAACAAGCAACAACCAATCGGGCATGACTCGTTCAATTTCGCTCGGTAAAGGCAGAATCATTAAACTGAAAGCCACTAAAAACGTTATCCCAATCACCCATCGAGCACGCGCTGTTTCCTGCGTAAACATTTAATGATCCCTCTTCTTCGAATGGACTCGTTGTGGCAAAGAGGTTTTATCGATTTCTTTTGCAACGGGTAAATTGACGGGCGAAGTTTTCAATAACAAAACCAAACGGCTTTGATTTAAATGCGCGGTGGGCAGAACCGTAATGTTGGCAAACGTTTCACCCGGATCATTTTGAATCGAAGTGATGGTTCCGACAGGATAACCAAATGGGTAACGATCACCCAAACCAGAAGTCACTAATTCATCGCCAATTTGAATATCTTTTGTTTGCGTGATATCTGTTAATTTCAGTTGGTTGCCATCGCTAATCAACATAGCACGAATGCCAGTACGCCGAATCTGAACAGGCACAGCGCTACGTGGATCCGTAATAAACATCACCCAGCTCGTATACGGTCCCGTCTCGATGACTTGACCCATAACACCCCAGGCATCTAAAACAGGTTGACCTATAAAAACGCCGTCATTCGACCCTCGATTGAGCTGCACCTCTCTGACAAAAGGTTGCGCTGAAACAGCTAATAATTGCGCGACAAAAACTTGATAATCCTTTTCTTGATAATGCGATTGAAGCAAGGCATGTAGCTGTTGATTTTCTGATTCAATAGCATATTGTTTTTGCAGCACGGCATTTAACAATAAAACTTGCGCCCGCAATTGCGTATTTTCTTTTCTCAATTCTTTTTTACTGGATAAATCTGTCGTCAGTTGATTGATGAAATCTGTCGGCCAGTTCACAAGATATTGCAATGGCAACACGACCATCGATAAAGAAACACGAATACGATGCACGGTTTGTTGATGATGATCGCCCAACATCAACAATAACGCTAATAACATGCAGCCTATCGTTTTGAGACCGAGCGAAGAATCCCGATAAAATAAATGTTTAATGGCTGGGGTCCTCTATTACTCTTTTGCCAAGAAATCCCCGCCAAATGTATCGGTCATTTCTAATGCCTTACCGCCACCTTTCGCCACGCAAAATAAAGGATCCTCTGCAATCACGACCGGTAGTCCTGTTTCTTCCATCAGTAATCGATCAATATTTCGAAGTAATGCACCACCACCAGTCAACACCATACCACGCGCACCAATATCAGAGGCCAATTCAGGCGGCGCTTGTTCTAAAGCGGCTTTCACTGCACCAACAATTCCCAATAAAGGCTCTTGCAACGCTTCCAACACTTCATTGCTGTTTAAGGTGAAACTCCTCGGAATACCTTCAGCTAAATTACGGCCGCGCACTTCAATCTCTCGAATATCATCCGTCGGAAATGCCGTCCCAATCGCTTGCTTAATTTGCTCGGCCGTTGTCTCACCAATTAAACTGCCATAATTACGACGAACATAATTCACAATCGACTCATCAAAGCGATCTCCGCCAATACGAACCGAAGCGGAATAAACAATACCATTTAAAGAAATAATGGCCACTTCTGTTGTTCCGCCACCAATATCAACAACCATCGATCCCCTGGGTTCATTGACGGGTAAGCCCGCGCCAATCGCTGCAGCCATCGGCTCTTCTATCAAATAAACCTCTCGTGCACCTGCACCTAATGCCGATTCGCGAATAGCACGTCGTTCGACTTGGGTCGACCCCGAAGGAACTCCAACTAAAACTCGAGGACTGGGTCGTAAGAATTTGTTTTTATGCACCTGATGCATAAAATACTGAAGCATTTTTTCAGTGACATAAAAATCCGCTATCACGCCGTCTTTTAACGGGCGGATTGCCTGTAAGCTGCCGGGGGTTCGCCCGATCATGCTTCGGGCTTCGTTTCCAACAGAGACTACTTGCCTCGATCCCGAAGGACCGACCACTCTTAAAGCCACAACGGAAGGCTGATTTAACACGATGCCTTCACCTCGAACATAAATTAATGTATTGGCCGTCCCTAAATCAATCGATATATCTTTGGAAACGAGTCCGCGAATTCTTTTAAACATATTTCGTCTTCCCCTTAAAAAATTGCGCTAACTCTAACAACACTCCTTCTTTTCATCAAGGCATTTTTAAATTGAGACACATAAATTGTATTGATCGATTTAATGAATACTGTTATAGTCATTATCACTTGTGGTTATGAATACAACCCTGGTATTAAAGAAGCTCAATCGATTGTATTGAGCTGTTGTTTTTTAAATTCGCACTGATTATTGATAACAAGAGAAAATGGGACAAAGCCATCTACAACAACGATCATTACTAAAACATACTAGTAACGCACAAGATTCGTTGTTGCTTCATTTCAAATTCAAAAAAGAAATCTCTATACCCGTCGCAAATAAGTTTTCAGGGCTTTCACAAATAGACTCGAGCAGTTTGGAATTTCCGCTAGGCGGCGACGAGTCGAGCTTTAGGAGTGTATTACGCATACATGACTCAAGCGAACGAGGAAGCCAACAACGTGGAAAACCAAAATGCGAAGAGTATATGTTTTTGAGTAAAAGCTATCACAATACATTCCTCGGGGAAATCACAGCTCAATTGACACAGCCGAGCTTATTTTACCCAAAATTGTTTTACTCACATTTGAATATGGCCCCTATTATATCTCTTGTCTATTGATGCTCAGCGCCCAACCGATAAGGGACACAGTTATGGCATCCGCAGAAAAAATATTAATGAGTAAATCCAATGATCTCCTGCGCGTCGCGCGAACCGATGGAAAAATATTGTTGGATCTTGAAATCGAGCTCGCAGAAAGAGAACAGCGTGTTGACAGCATTTGTAATGGCGAAGTCATCAGCATCGAACCCAGTTTAGAAGCGGCATTTATCAATTTCGGCGCTAAACGAAATGGATTTTTACCGCTCAAAGAAATTGCACCAGAATATTATCCTAATGGAAAATATAGTCGCGATTTAAGCATCAAAGACATTTTATTCATTGGTCAAAAAATCCTTGTGCAAGTCACAAAAGAAGAACGCGGCACTAAAGGCGCTGCTTTAACGACTTACATCAGCTTGGCGGGATGTTATTTGGTGCTCATGCCAAACAATCCTAAGGCCGGCGGTGTTTCGCGTCGCATTGAAGGCGACGAAAGAGAAGAGTTAAAAAATATTTTATCCACGCTTAAAATCCCAGAAAGTATGGGCGCGATCATCCGCACAGCGGGCATGGGTCGATCCACAGAAGAATTGCAATGGGATTTAGACGTTTTACTCAACTTATGGGAATCGATTAAAAGCGCGAGCAAATCCTATGGCGCGCCTTATCTCATTCATCAAGAAAGTGATGTGGCCATTCGCGCTGTACGTGATCACTTACGCCCAGACATCGACGAGATTCTGATCGATAATAAAGAAGTCTACGATCGCGTTTTAGCCTATGTCGAACGTATTCGGCCCCATTTTATCGACCGCGTGAAATTTTATACTGATTCGGTGCCGGTATTTAGCCGTTATGCGCTCGAAAAACAAATTGAAACAGCCTTTCAACGCGAAGTCCGATTACCTTCTGGCGGACAAATCGTGATCGACCATACCGAAGCTTTGATTGCGATTGATGTGAACTCGGCGCAATCAACTAAAGGTGGTTATATTGAAGAAACAGCGCTCAACACGAACTTAGAAGCCGCTGATGAAATTGCGAGACAATTAAGAATCCGCGACCTGGGTGGATTGATCGTCATCGACTTCATCGACATGGAGCGAGAAGACAATATTCGACAAGTTGAAGACCGTATGCGCGATGTGCTCAAAACAGATCGTGCGCGCGTTCAATTAGCGCACATTTCTCGTTTTGGTTTATTGGAAATGTCGCGTCAACGTTTACGTCCTGCGCTCAATGAAGCGAATCTAATGATTTGCCCACGTTGCCATGGGCAAGGCAGTATTCGTAATATTCGCTCACTGGCTATTTCAATTTTACACTTAATTGAAGAAAAAGCCGTGCAACCGAACGTCACTCAAATTCGGGTACAGGTTCCAGTCGATCTTGGCACTTATTTGTTAAACGAATTGAAAGGCCCGCTTTCTCATATTGAAAAAAACTATAGCGCATCCCTGCTCGTTATTCCGAATCCTTATATGGAAACACCGCAATATAACATTGAATGTTTATCCACAACAAAGTTAACGGATGTTCGCGCGGATAGTTATAATCTCATCAAAACGCCTGCTGTTTCGTATGAGTCACCGGCCGCTGAAATGCCTATTGCGGAAAAAGCGCTTAAACCGGCTGTGACAGATATTTTTCCGGATGCTGCAGCGCCGATTGTTGCACGTAAATCCAAAGGGAATGGATGGGTAACGCGTCTGATTAAAAAATTATTGGGTACTAAAAAAACAGTGCCGACAAAATCAACGCACACCACCTCATCACATAGAGAAAGAAGTCCGCAGCATCGACGACCGGAATCCTCAAGATTTAGATCAGAAGGTCAAAATAAAGGATTTCAACGAAAAAGACCGACACATAATCGCCGTCCGCAACAATCGAATGATAACCGACAAGGGAATCAAGCGAGTCAAGGAGGCAGCAGTGGCGCCTATCGTCATAAACCACGCACTCGGCCTGATTCAGCGCCGCGTACCTCATCGGGAAATGCCGTCGCACAAAATCCTATGCCGGTAGCGACCCCTGCTCCTGTCCAAGCGAAAATGCCCTCACCGGTTCAAGCGCCTGTGAAGCCACAGCAAAAACCGATTGTGATGGTAGAAAAAATAGCGCCAGAACCGCAACAACGGATTGAACAAAAACCGATTTCTAATGCGGCCATTGTTCCAAAACCGGCTCGCGTTGAGGCAGAGCCTAATCAATGGGTTCAAATCGAAACAAAATCAGAGTAAGAAAATACAATCAAAGGGCTGACACTAATTCAGCCCTTTTTTTTCTACCCACCCTCTGTTCTTTCGCTATTTATCTCTTAATTTCTTGTCGCTTTTTTAAACAATTTTATTCAGTGTTTCTGTCTTTTCAGCTATACTTCTCTGCAAGGGAAAAATGTTAAAAAAATGGGCCTTATCGCTCATAAAACTATTTTTTTATCGTTCCTCTTCAACGAAAATTCAGGGAATCTTAGACGCGAATTCAGGATAAGTTGCTTATCTTGAATTCGCGTCTAAACGAATTGCAAGACGCAATTCGTTTCAAGGCAGGAAAACTCATCAGAGAAAAAATGGAACTATAAAAAGCGATCTATTGTAGATGCGCGGGAATCTTTGCGCGCATTGAAAAGAGCGCTTTGATATTCCTTTTTCAACTGATGGATAACAGGTATATCGTGACGTGAATGCAGATCAATGAAGTATTTTTTGCGAATAGTCTTGCTCGTTTTATTGTCGCCATTATTAACCGGCAGCATCACACCACACACCCCCTATTATCCCTTTCAACAAAACGCCACACTCGTATCAAACAATCAAACCCTGTCTTTATCGAACGATATGTTCGGCCTCAAAGGACCGCTTTCCACCAATCTACAATTCACTCAAAACCAATCGCTTAATCTCTCCAATGCCTTTGGACCGCTTTCCGTTAATATACAATACAGCAAAACATTTGGCGCCAGTTTGATCTCAAAATACGCCCAACTGGTCAACGAGAATAATGCTTTGGCCGGTGATATTGAAATGGGTACCGCACAACGTCGATTCAATTTTACCTGGGGACATACGCTCACTGACAACCAACGCATCAAAGTCAGCGGAGAAAATTTTGGGCAAAAATTAAATTTTGATTTTACAACGGGCAGCACCAATCAATGGATTTATCAAAATGCTTTAGGCTTAACTTACGAACATCTGTTAAAAAATGCTTGGTTTAACGATGTTAATGCGAATGCATTTTATAGCCAAGCGCTCAGCAAAACATTATCCACCCAGCAGTTCACCAATACGACTGGCATTTATGATGATTATCGTCATATTGCTGGCGGTACCGTAAAAAGCGTCAGCACCGGCACTGACATGGCTATCACAAAAACAACACAACTGAACGCACAGTTAAGTTATGATGATCTCACTTATAATACAGAATATGACACAGCGCCCAACAAAAAAGGCATTGGGACTTCCTTCACTTTAAATCAACTCATCACGCAACGATTAAAAATCGCTTTGCTCGCCAGTCGGCGTCCCATTTACGATAACTACCAAACCAGCTTTAATTGGCTCCTCTATGATGTACCAGGATCAACATTAGAAATGGACATTATAGGGAATCGAATTTTAGGCAAATCAACCGCTCAAAACGATACCCAATTTAATTTGAATTTAATCTATCAATGGGGTGGCGATACCTTAGGACATCCGCTGATTTATACCGCTTTTACCGCGGCGCCGAATGAAGGCAATTTGTCAGATTGGTCTTCGACGCCTGCCGTTTATATGCAGCAAGTCATGGCGGTCAAAGATGAAAAAGTAGTCCAAATCGGCGATTCAACGCCCTATAAATCCAATTATCAACCCGCTAACATGACCGTGAATGAGGGAGATCCCATTAATCTCACTTTTTACGGGTCTGCTGACGCAGGCAATCATCCTGATATAGGATTATTTCATGACCCCCTACAAAGCGCTAATAGCATGACACTATCCGCTTCATTTGCTTCCTCCGACCCTAATGTTTCTCAAATGGCCTACACGTATACAGCAACAGGGAATGATGATGGCATTTTACAAATTACGGGGCCGAGCACCTTCGCAGAAAAATCCATTATTACCCTGACAATTACAGCAACCAATGCGGCAGGACCTGCTTCTCAAGCGAATCAGCAAACATTCACGCTCATGATCAGTGAAACACCCGCCCCTAGCATTACGACTTATCCAGCCATCATTGATGACGATGCCTCTACCGATACGTTGATCGCCGACATCGGAACAGGCAATGCGACCACGGCAAAAAACGCAAATAAAGTCATCCCCATCATTGATTGCAGCTCGATTCGCATTGGGGCTGCAGTAGAAAACCCCAGTATTCAATTAAGCGCTTTTAATCTCGATCAAAAAACAGATTGCGACCCGAATACGCCAAAACCCGTTGTCCATGTTTATGTGACGGGTATGCCCTACAATACTCCTACTTATCAAACTTACCACTTTCCTGTTACAGCCAATTATGTCACCGGAGATTCTATTGCTCCCGCTGAAGGCAATGATCGCTTTTCGTTGGATGTGACTGATGCCCCAGAACCGATTACAGTCACTCCTCCAGCCATTGCATTACCAGCAGGAACTCCCTTAGACATTGAAGCGACCCATTATATTCAAAATCCTTCAGGTACGACCAATTTACAATTTTGTTTAGGCAATGATATGAGCATTTGCCCCACTCAATATTTGGATAACCAGATCACGCTCAATTCTCAAACAGGCACCCTTACAGGAAATATCAAAACAACAGGCCACTACCTTCTTCCCTTCTTCGCGAAAAACAATAAAGGCATCGGGCGTATTGTTTCTTTACCCCTCGACATAGGGCAACCCGACGCACCCGTTTGCAATATAACGCCAGAGCCGATGTTACCCAATACTCATAATGCCGCTTGGCAAGTCAATCATCCCATCCCGCGCCCTGATTATTCGACATTAAGCAATATCGTCGCGGCACCGAGTGCACAATCGGGAAATCTCACTGTTGATTTAAGTGCAGCCAATACGCAACTGGCGCCTTATCACGCATTACTGAATTCAAATTGCGATGGATCAACACAAACTTGCTCTGTGACCCTAGACTCTTCCCAAATCACACAAACGACGCAAAGTGGATCACTACAACTTCCCTTCACCCTGTCGAACGGCTATAACACCACCACTTGCACTTACGCGCTCGATTTGGGTGGACCGCCTGAACCAAAAACAACCCCCTATTCACAAACAATACGACAAGGCGATGATATTCGGCCCATTGATCTTGGTACGCCAATCGGATCCGCTTTTTTCAACAACTCGACCGGCAGCGGCGCTTTGAATAATATGGTGATCAGCAACCAAGCTGATCTACAAAATCAAGGCATCAGCGTCACAATCAATGGCTCACAAATCACTGGGTCCATTTCCCCCACTGCTGCGGTTAAAACCTATCCCATTAATTTAATCGCGTACAATGATGTTGGCCCATCCTCAACGCCCTTTAACATTGTATTGAGTGTGATCGACCGATCACAACCTATCATCCATATCCACCAAAACGATCATTTCACCGACATTAATCAGGCAACCGTATCGCACTATAATTTCGCAACGATTAATTCAGATGCATTAGAGGGAGATCAAATTAATCCCGCTCAATTAACCCTGACAATTAATGGAGCGGCGCCGATACCCATCACAACTGCAGGCTCTCCCATTGGGCATGGATTATCGGCTTCAGTTATCTATTCGAACGACAACACTCAGGCGGATTTATATCTGGATGGCACATTCACCAGCGCTACCTTTAATAATCCCGACACACTAAAAATCAATGTTGAAACAACACATCATCAAATACCCGATCCTACGCTCAATAATATTTTTGATTTATATATTGCCGGCACACCTGAAGTCATCAATGATCAACAAGATTTAGGCGGCGCAGATATCACTTATCACCCGACCGATCTTTTTAACACCGTTTCGCCGCTTTCAACTCACTTTAAAAACCCAACAAAGAGCGGCGACTTACAAACTGATTTTTCATTATCGCTTCAAACACCTGCGAATGATGAACCAAACGTAACACAACTATTTGCTTTGACAGGCAATAATAATCAATTAGCAGGCACACTGGCGCCATCATCCTGGCTCGGTACTTATAAAATTTATGTCCGCGCAAAAAATGCTCTGGGTGAATCATCAATCGATCAATCGGCGTATTACACGTTAATTATGACTGCAGCAACCATGCCGACGATCAACACAACAACCTTAACACCACCCGCTTTCGCGCGAGGAACGAGCTCAGATCAAATCATCGCTAATTTAAAAGCGAATGATGGCACGCTGCAAACAAATACGATTTTATTCAACGGTATGACGATCAACCAATGGAACGCTGCACCGGCGAATCATTTATCGTTAGCCGTCAACACTAAAAATTGTACGACGGGATTTGATGCTTGCATTCATTTATCGACGAATGATCAAGCCGTGCCGACATTTAACAATCAACCCGCGTCGATAGAAATTTCAAATGTTGAAAATAGTTATGGTGAAACAGCCGAGCCTGTTTCGATCAGTTACGATGTTTCCGGCGCACCGATCGCAATCCCCCAAAGTGTAATCGATGAAGGCAGTTTCAAAACAGGTGATCCGTTAACCATTCCTAAAATTGCTGCTTCTTTTAGCAATCCCAGTTACGGCAATCCCTTAACGTATCATTTAAAAGTAAAAGAAGATCCGACCGCTTCTGTGAGCGATGTCTACGACATTCAAATTGCGCCGGATGGCTTGAGCATTATTTCGCCTGGCATTAAAAATTCAAGCCAATTATCCGAAATCACTTTACAACTAACAGCAAGCAATCAATACGGCAATTCAACAACACCGGTTAGTTATTTATTACACCTTAGTCAACCCGATGCGCCGACAGTTACAATTTATCCGAAAAATTTCTTTTCCATCGGTGATAGTATTAATCAACTCGTGATCGCAAATATCAATCCAACGGATGGCACCTTACAAAAAACCATTCAAGCAAATCCGCCTACTGGCGTTGATTTATCAAAATACGGTTTGATGACGCAGGTCAACTATATTGGCGCTGATGTCGATCACCCCACATCAGCACAGGTGGTATTAACCACCTCTTCTGGCACAACTGCGATCACGCAATCAACGCTCAATTCCATTCCGCTCACAATTTCAGGTGTGACTAACAGTTATGGAAAAACGGCAAATCCCGCCGCATTTTCCTTATCCATCGCCGGCGCGCCATTTGTTGATACGAGCAAAGTAAATTTGGGCACGAGCAGCGCGTATCCCGCTGATACTTTTACCGGCAACATCGCCACGCAAAACTTAGCTGCAAACTTTTTCAATCCCATCGACAGTGGCAATTTAACTTTTCCCACATCAGCCAATTTGCGCATTTATAAACAAGGCAGCACAACTGATTTATCTTCTGGTTTTGGATTATTCATTCAACAAAATAGCGGCCACTATCAGCTTGTTGGCGCGATTGCGCCCACTGTTTCAGCCGGTACGTATAACCTATTTATCACAGCGAGCAATATACAAGGCACCTCATCCGATGCAGCCGTTTATGTGTTAACGATTAACACTGCGCAAAAACCCGTTGTCACACCACATGATGCGACAACCATACCATCACCCTTTCAAGTCGGACAAACGATAGCATCGCCTTATCTCGTGGCTGACATTCAAGAGTCAAATCCCAACGGCACATTACCGAATCAAAACACAACGCTTCGACTGAACGGCCAACCGTTATCACTTTGGAATAGCGAAAATCCTTATGGATTGATTGCCACAATAAAACAAGATTCGCCACAACACGATGAGCTGCAATTGACTTCTGCTGATCATTTATCGTTGCCCACGTTATCGACTGCCGCCATTCAAATGACTGGCATTATCAATTCTTATGGCCAATCCGCTGATTCACAAATTTTTCATTTCAATATTGGTAGCATACCCATTGTTAATACTGAAGATTTAGGTGGCGCGAGCATTACCTATCATCCTGGCGACACTTTCAACACCCTCTCGAATTTAGCGGGTTATTTTAATAATCCCTCCGGCAGCAGCACGATTTCAAATTTCATTCTCGAAGAAAATGGCCAACATGATGTCGAAGAAAAATATGGGTTATCAGTTGTTAACGGTAATTTAACTGGTGCTATTAAACCCAATGCACCGATGGGTCATATTGACATCGACGTTTATGCAGTCAATAGCAGCGGACAATCTTCTTCGCCTGCTGTTTATCAGCTCACGATTTCAGCAACACTCGCACCGAACACAATCGTTTCGTCGGCGCCATCACAAACATTTGTCGAAGGCAAATCCGTTTCTCCAATAGCCATTGCGACGCTGCAATCCGGCGAAGGCGATCTCGATGTCAGCCAATTACAAATTAACAACGTGCCGTATCAAAGTTGGAGCGAACACGGTTTGCACGCTGTCCTTCAAAACACCAATGCCACGTCAGCGGAATTATTATTACAAAGCAATCAGGTCAGCGATGCCACCTTATCGCCAAAAATTTTATCAATCACCGGATTACAAAATAGCCATGGATTATCGCAATCTAGCCCTGCCCATTTTACGTTAAATGTCGCCGGGATTCCGACAGTTAAAAATAATTTAGGCGCGGGCAGTTTTAAACAAGGCGAAGAATTTATTGCCATGACCTATCTCGCATTGTATTTTAACAACCCAACCGACAGCGGCCCGATCACGCATTTTAGATTAGATGCGCCTACAAGCGACGGGCTCGCAATTGATGACAATGGCAATTTAATCGGAATGATCCCAAGCAATGCGCCCATAGGAACAACGACGCTTAACATCTACGCATCGAATGCACTCGGCGAGTCAACGATTGCGGCTACTTATAATTTAACGATTCTCCCCACCAACGACCCGCACGTTTCAATCAATCAAAATGATTATTTCATTCAGGGTAATGCCATCGATTACACGCTGGCGACAATCAAAGCCGGCGATGGGGAATTACAAAAAAATACCCTGTTAATTAACGGTATCCCGGCGAATAGCTGGACAGATGATGCCCATGGCGTACACACCGAGATCACTTACGATAATAATGATCATCCTACCCTCGCGACAATCACATTAAAAAGCAATGACGCTGGAGCACAACCGACTTTTCCAAACGATAATACAATGCTCACGCTCAGCGGCGTTAAAAACACATACGGAAAAGTACAAGCTCAGCCACAAAGTTTTACATTAGCGATCGCCGCACCGCCAAGCATCAACCCGCCATATCAAAATTTAGGCGGCGAAAATATAACTTACAAACAAGGCTCGCCGTTCATTCCCGTTAATGTTTTAACGAGCGGAGCAAACAATCGATTTAACAATCCCACAAAAAGCGGCGACATTAAAACAGATCCAACCACTTTCAAATTGTCGATTGATGGAGAAACTGGTATCGACGTAAGCGCGACATACGGTCTATCGGTCGATCATCAAGGAAATTTACAAGGCGTCATTTTACCGAATGCCCCCGCCACTCAACCCGGTCATCCCGCTATCATTCAAATACACGTCGCTAATGATATCGGCACATCCAACACCTACGCCACTTATGCGCTTAACATTCAATCCACCGCTATACCAAGCATTCAAATCACACCCACAACCACAGCGTTCACCCAAGGACAAAGTAACATCAACGAACGTATCGCAACGATTACTGCCGGAGATGGAGAATTAGTAAAAAATTCCATTCAAGTTTCTTCCTCACCCTCAACCCATTGGCAAACACAATATGGATTAACAACCAATATTACATATGACAATGACACGCATCCCACAACCGCTTACATCAATCTACAATCGAATACGCTAATAAACCCCACTTTAGCGCCAGAAACGCTAACCATCAGCGGCGTTCAAAATACACTCGGCAAAAGCCAAACAACACCGCAAACTTATTCGCTCATCATCACCGGCGCTCCTTTCGTTAAAACAGCCGCATCGGATTTAGGCGGTCAAGATATCGTTTATCGACAAGGTCAACCTTTTTCACCCTCAACACCTATTGGTCCTCTGGCCGATCGCTTTAACAATCCCATGCCGAATTATAGCGGCAATATCTCAAGCTTTGTCTTAAGCGAAAATGGGAAACAGGATGTCGAAAATAAATTCGGTTTATCGGTGAATGGACAAGGCGAATTAACTGGTACGCTGAAAAACACAGCGCCGATTGGCACAACAGATATTCAGGTGCAAGCTAGAAATGCCGTCGGCCTTTCAACCGATGCGGCCGTTTATCATTTACAAATTAGAGCCGCCATACCTCCGACGATCCAGATCCATGATGTCGATCATTTTGAAGCGGGACAGCCCTTGAATTATAATGCAGCGATTATTTCATCAGGCGATGGATCGCTCGATCAAAATGCCGCCATTCAAATTAATGGCGCTTCTTTAGCAGAATGGAACAGCAGCAATCCTTATCATCTCACCGCATCGATCCTATGGGGACAATCAGCTAACACGAGCCGCGTTAAACCATTGTTTCAAAATCTCTTATCAACTCCTCTCAATGGCTATACGAACGCGACTTTACAGCTCACAAGCAATAATTTATCGACAGTCACTTTATCCGAAGTCGGCCTAACCATCAGCGGGTTTAAAAACACTTACGGCGACATCGCAACCCCGCAAACATTTTTATTAAAAATTGCTGGCCCTCCGCAAGTGAACACTTCACCAGATTTGGGTGGCGAAGATACTACCTATTTACCCACAGACCCGTTTACATCGATCGACGTGAGCACGCATTTTGATAATCCACTGCCATCAATAAGTGGACCCATTAGCGGCTACCTCTTAAAAGATGCAAAAGATCCCACCCTGAATGTAACTCAAACCTACGGTTTATCGGTGGATGCCGAAGGCCATCTTGTGGGCAATATTCCAGCGGATCTACAGCCACTGACCAATCGATTGATCCAGGTTTTTGCCGTCAATAACAAGGGCATCTCGACTTCCTATGCTGTTTATCATTTGAATATTGGCGCGCCACAGTTACCCTCCGTTATCAACCATGATGCCACCGCAACACCACCGAATTTTAAAACCGGACAAATAATTAGCCATTATGTCATGGCGGATATTTATGCGAATAATGGTGTTTTAACCGATCTATCTAGCACGCTACAATTAAGTGGTTTGTCGATAACGAACTGGAATGCACAAAATCCTTATGGTCTCACCGCATCGATTGAAAACATTACACTTCAGCATGCACAAATTCTATTAACTTCAAATAGCGCGTTAACCACACCGACTTATCTAACTGCATTCGGGCAAATCAATTTAACAGGTATCTCGAATTCTTATCATCAAACGGCTGTTGATCGATTGTTTACGTTTTATATTGCATCAACTCCTAACGTCAAATCTACCTATGCTGATTTAGGTGGCGCCAGTACCTATTATCATCCAACTGATGCGTTTACACCGATTCAAAATTTAGCCTCCTATTTTGATAACCCCACAGGAAGTGGCCCTATCAAAACGAATTTTCACCTCACCGATTTGGATTCGCCATCGACCGATGTAAAAGCAACATATGGATTGTCAGCGGATGATGGCAATCTTTCGGGAACCATTGCACAAGGCGCCCCTTATATTGATCATCATCGCATTCAAATCTGCGCTGAAAACACGATCGGCATTGCGAAAAATTGCGCGATTTATCATCTCACCATCAACAATGCCGACAATCCCAATCTGATCATTCAACCGATCGATCATCTGACCGTCGGTCAACCCTTATCTTCAACCATCATTGCCACGATTTATGCCGGCGAAGGCACTTTGGATACCAGCGCGATGCAAATCAATGGGCAATCCCTGGATATTTGGAATCAAAATGCGCCGCATGGGTTGACTTTAACCTATACGCCGAACAATGATCATACCGCGGCAACACTCGCTCTATCCGCCACTCAAATCACGCAAGCTACTTATGCACAACCCGATACATTAACCATTACGGGTATCAAAAATAGTTATGGTGAATCACAAAGCAATGCAGCGCTTTTCTCATTGAATGTCGCCGATATCCCACAGGTTGACCCTGCTCAATCCAGCTTAGGTGCGGGGACATTAAAACAAGGCCAAGCATTAACAACGATCATAGGCCTTGGAGCACATTTTAAAAATCCGATAAAAAGCGGGCCGATTGATCAATTTAGCTTTAGCGCGGATACGCAATCGCTGGCGACCACTTATCATTTAACGCTCGATGCGAATGGCAATTTATGGGGGCAGATTCCGCTCGACGCGCCATCGACAGCTACACCGGGAGTCACTTTAAAAATTATCGCCCATAATGCACTCGGTTGGTCGACCACTTTTGCTACTTATCAATTAACCGTACAAACCATAGAAACGCCTGGCGATTCTCCTCTCGATAAAGCTATTTTTTCGCGCGGCCAAGAAAACAGTATCGCCATCGCGACCATCCAATCAATCGATAGTCCGATCATTCTTGATTCCATCAAAATGAACGGCATCCCCGTTTTACAGTGGACAGGACATGGCTTAACCACCCTCTTGAAACCCAATGATCCAACCCATCCGACTGAAGCCACTGTTTTTCTCGAAGGAACACCCACGACATCGACGTTTCAATCGGAAACCATCACGTTCACCGGGGCTACCAATGTGGCGGGTAAAACTCAAACCACCCCACTCATTATCCCTCTAACGATTCGAGGCGCTCCTGTCATTAATAGCTCTACCGCTGATTTAGGCGGCGAAGATATCACGTATACGCCGGGACAATCATTTAACGCTGTGAATCAGCTCGCTGATCATTTTAGCAATCCGACACAAAGTGGTGCTATTCACATCGATCAATTTCAAGTGACAGAGCCAGCCGTTAGCACTGATCCTACTTATGTTCAAAATACCTATGGGATTTTTGCAGACAGCAACGGCAATCTTGTGGGCACGATTAAAACGAATGCCCCAACAACCACGGGAAGCCATATGTTTGTCGTCCAAGCAAAAAATGATATCGCGTTTTCAGATCCTACCGAATCGGCACATTATCATTTCAACATTCGTGCGATCAATTTACCGAATATCACGATCAACCCTAATGATCATTTCGATAACGGAGCAACCATTCACTACACCATCGCAAATATCCAAGCGAATGATGGCGTAATTAAAAACCCTGATCAAATCACGATTAACAATATCGCCCTCAGTCATTGGAATGCGCATGGCCTACACGCTGAATTTATAGGGGATGATCCCGGCAATCCCACCACTGGACACCTACAATTTGTCGGTGCTATCACATCCCCGACCTTAACCGAAGAATCATTAACCATTCACGGCATTACTAATTCCCTTGGCGCACAAGCCGAAGATGCCATATTCAAACTGAATATTGCGGGCAACCCTTATGTCGATCCGGCTCAACAAAATGTAGGCAGCGCGACCTTGCATCCAGGGGATTCAGTTACACCAATCACGCTAAATACGGCAACACTCTTTCATAATCCAACTAAGAGCGGCGCTATAACGACGCTGAATTTATCCGCCGATCAAATCTCTGACGTTTCGAGCACGTACGGTTTAACCTTAACGCCGAATGCGTCACTTGGCACCTATACGTTAAGTGGTGCAATCAGCAATACAGCACCGATCAGCACAACGCCCCAAACCATTTTCATCTGCGCAGTGAATGCCGAAGGGACATCGGCATCACCGAATGATTGTGCCCATTATCAATTAACCATTACTGCCGTCACTAAACCAACCGTTCAGCTGCAACCCATCACACCAAATTATTTCATGGCAGGACAAACGCTTTCAGCAAGAAAAATAGCTATTTTAAACACAACGGATGGCACCTTGGACACGAGTGCTATCACCATCAATGGCTTGTCTCTCAATGATTGGAATCAGAATAATAGTCATCAACTCATTGCCAGCATTCCCGCCTCCGAAGGAACAACGCAAGAAAAATATTTATATTTAAGCTCATCGCAAGCACTCATCAATCCAACCATCGCTTCGGAAACACTGACTATCGCCGGACTAAAAAATAGTTATCATGAAAGCGCTGACCCACAAAATTTCACTCTACAAATCGCTGGCGCCCCGTTTGTGGATACCGGCAAAGTGAATCTCGGCACCAGCAATGCACATCCCGGTGATGCTTTTATCGGCAATGCCGCAACGCATGATTTGGCCGCGAATTTCTTGAATCCAGTCCAAGGTGGCGATTTAACCTTTACCACAAAAAACAATTTGCGCCTTTATAAACAAGGGTCGACCACTGATTTATCTTCTCATTTTGGATTGGTCATTCAGCCAAATAATGGCCAATATCAGCTTGCTGGAACCATCGCGCCCACGGTTGAAGCCGGTGTTTATAATGTATGGATTACCGCAACCAATGCACAAGGCACATCCGCCGATGCAGCGATTTACCTATTAACGGTCACTGACGCTCAAAGTCCCGACATTCAAACATACACACATGATTTTCTCTATCAGCAAACTGAGACATTTAAAATCGCCGATATTCAAGCTAATGAGGGAACTTTGCAGCAAACGATTGCGGTCAATGGCTCAACTACGCCCGATACAGATATCGCTATCGGTAATAACCTAAACGCACAAATTCACTCTATATCAACCACGCATGCAACGATTACGATTTCTGGAATACCGAATGAACCCACCTATACGCCGATTAACGTGAGGATTTCCGGTATTAAAAACAGCTATGATAAAACCGCTCCTGATGCAACATGGACGCTCAATATCGAAGGCGCACCACAACCCGTGGTCAATCCACCGGCTCAAACACTTTATCAAGGAGAAACAATCTCTCTTGATAAATCGCTTTATTTTAAAAACCCAACGAATAGCGGTGATCTTTCATTCAACTCTCTGAGCACAACCGATGGCATCATCATTCAAAACAACCCGAGCAATGTATCACAATTCAATATCACAGTGCCTGCGACTATGACCTCTGGAACAAAAACAATCTCGTTGCAGGCCATCAACAATATCAATCCGCTTAATCCTTCTCACAATACGTTAAATATTACTATTGCTCCTGCCATTTCGATAACGACCACTGATTTACAAAACGATTTACAAATCGGACAAACCCCTACGCCGGGCAATAATACCATTGCAACAATTGAAGCCTATAATGGCACGCTCGATCTCTCTCAAGCGACTATTACTGGAACAACGGACGGCTTAACGCCGCAATTGACACTCGACGCCCACGATCCAACACATAGGGCCTACGTCACCTTAACCACGGCACCCACGGCACCGACTTTTTCAACAGCCTCATTGGTGTTATCGAATGTTCGAAGCAGTAATGGCGCTTCTATATCCGGCACGACAGGTACATTCAAAATTACCGGCCCTCCGTTAATCACCACCGATCAACAACGTAACTTAGGCTCGGGCACATTTGCCCCCGGATCAACTTTCACCCCCATTGGTGATTTAGATCAACATTTTAGCTCGCCCATCGACGCAGGACCGCCGTCATTTACGAATGATAATCTCAGCTTTATCGATGCACAGGGGCACTTGATTACTGGAAACCCCTATGGATTAAGCATTCAAAACAATCAACTGATGGGAACCCTCTCAGCGACTGCCCCCGTCGGCACGGTCACGGTTCGAATCAGCGCTACGAATAATAAAGGTATCTCAACACTTTATCCCGATAATCAAGCATTCGCGATTTATACTTTGACGATTGGGAATAAACCCACTGTTACCGCTTCGACTGCACAAACATTTACGATTGATAAGTCGATTGATAATGTCGAGATCGCCACTGTCCTGCCTGGTAGTGGCGCATTCGATTGCTCATCGACGCCAATCATCATTTCAAAACCCAGCATCGATGGATTAACTGCGGCAGTCAATTGCACGCCCACATCCGCTTCAATCATATTAAACGGCACACCCACTACAATAACAACTGCGCCGCAAACACTTAACATTTCTGCGACGAACAATCTCGGATTGTCGATCACGAATCAATCTTCAGGAGAATTCTCTGTAAACAACCCTGCTGCACCTGCAATCACGCCTTCTACTGGTTCCCCCGTCTTCGTCACGGGTAAAACGGATTCATTCCAAATCGCAACGGTTCAAGGCATGTTCGATGATCCACAAAATGAAATAAAAACAATCGGTGATTTACACGGATTGACAATGACAATTTCGCCTGTTTCGAATTCCGCTTCAACTTATGCAGTTACTTTATCAGGCTCAGCTACTTCAACAACCGATCCATCCGGCGAAATAGTAACGATTAGTGCTAAAGATAAATATCAACAGTCAGCAGCAGACGTAAATTGGAAATTAATCATTGCCAATCGACCGGTTGTCACGCCGACGGATTTACATCTAACGGCTGGTGTGCCGGTTGCTGATCAAACGATTGCTACCATCGACGGTCAAGGATTTGCACTCGATCATACGCTCGCCTTAAATCCCACTGATTTGCACGGGCTGATAAGTCAAATTAATTACGACGACGAACAACATTTAGCGACAATCACGATTTCTGGAACACCTGCTTCATTTAAAGCAACACCGTTAGTGATATCTAAAATCTCTACAAATGCCGGTCAAATTACAGCGCCTGATGCGTCTTCCGGTAATGTCGATGCTGTACCCGATATTCAAATGAAAGATACGCATACTTTCATCGTGCATGAAGAAAATCCATCGTATACGATCGCTTCAGTCACAGGCTCTTTCGCTGATCCGCAAAAACAAATCACATTATCAGGTGATTTACATGGTTTACTCTCTACCATTCAGCAAACTACAGCGAACCATTACGACGTCATCCTTTCTGGTACACCGATTTCAATAACTGCCGGTGATAACATCATCCTCACCGTCAAAGATGATGACGCTCAAACACAAACGCAAAATTGGATAGTTAAAATTGGTAGCCGTCCCATAGTGCAAACAATCGCAACACCCCCTGTTTTCATCATTGGCGAAGCGATTTCCGCCGACACAAAACTGGGAACAACCTGTGCTGGCGATACAACCGATACAGCCGCGACATTCAAAACATTACCGACAATTCAGGATGCTCAAATCACGGGCGTCTCTTTATCATTAAAACAAGCAACCAGTAATCCCGAATGCAAAGACATTGTCGCTAATGGAACTCCCACTGCAGCAACCGATCCTTCAAGC
>MGXH01000079.1 GCA_001801305.1 Gammaproteobacteria bacterium GWE2_42_36 | reverse complement strand
CTGATTGATTCCAGTCACGCCGGAGGCATTCAAGGCGTTGCGCATGAGCATGAAGATATTCGTGTGCATGTGCTTGACGCAGAAGAATCTTTTAAATTAGTGCGACAAGGATTTATCAATAACAGCTTATCAATCATCGCATTGCAATGGTTAGAATTGAACTTAGATCGGATGAGAAACAAATAGCATTTTATTTTTGACAAAAGTCGCACATTGTTATATTTTCATGGTATATGGTATGACGAAATTAATTTACAAATTTTCAGATAGTGAAAACCAACTTCTTATTCAGGAGCGACATATTAGTTTTGAAGAAATTATTGCTGCTTTGTTGAACGAGCAATTGTTGGATGTTATCGATCACCCTAATATCTATAAATATCCGAATCAAAAAATGTACGTGGTCAGAGTAAATAATTACGTCTATTTAGTCCCCTTTATAAAAAAAGATCATCAGACGGTTTTTCTTAAAACAATATTCCCAAGTCGGAAAGCTAAGAAACACTATTTAAATAACGAGGAGCTCGGTGATGGCAGCTAAAAAAATTAAGGCTCGTGATGTAAATCTTGACGCGGAAGAACAAGAGTTGTTGGATTCTTACGAACGTGGCGAATGGAAAAGCGTCGCTAATTTAGAGCAAGAGAAAAAATTAGCAAAGAAAATTGCGGAAAACACTTTACGCAAAGATGAGCGAATAACGCTTCGTATTTCAAGCGCTGATTTGGCGAATCTTAAAGGGAAAGCAGCTTACAAAGGCTTGCCGTATCAAACGTTTATTTCTAGCATCTTGCACGAATATGTATCGGGACATTTTAAGGAAGCTCAATCCGGGTAATGTAAATATCTGCACTCGGAACAGATTCTTGCAATGTGCCGATTAACTTTGTATAAGATATCTTATACAAAGTTAATCGGCACATTGCAAGAATCTGTTCCGAGTGCAGATATTTACATTACCCGGATTGAGCTTCCTTAAAATGTCCCGATACATATTCGTGCAAGATGCTAGAAATAAACGTTTGATACGGCAAGCCTTTGTAAGCTGCTTTCCCTTTAAGATTCGCCAAATCAGCGCTTGAAATACGAAGCGTTATTCGCTCATCTTTGCGTAAAGTGTTTTCCGCAATTTTCTTTGCTAATTTTTTCTCTTGCTCTAAATTAGCGACGCTTTTCCATTCGCCACGTTCGTAAGAATCCAACAACTCTTGTTCTTCCGCGTCAAGATTTACATCACGAGCCTTAATTTTTTTAGCTGCCATCACCGAGCTCCTCGTTATTTAAATAGTGTTTCTTAGCTTTCCGACTTGGGAATATTGTTTTAAGAAAAACCGTCTGATGATCTTTTTTTATAAAGGGGACTAAATAGACGTAATTATTTACTCTGACCACGTACATTTTTTGATTCGGATATTTATAGATATTAGGGTGATCGATAACATCCAACAATTGCTCGTTCAACAAAGCAGCAATAATTTCTTCAAAACTAATATGTCGCTCCTGAATAAGAAGTTGGTTTTCACTATCTGAAAATTTGTAAATTAATTTCGTCATACCATATATCAACAAAATATAACGCAGAAGATATTGAAGTTTTAAGCGGGCTGGATCCCGTCAAACGTCGGCCGGGCATGTACACGGATACGGCTCGACCGGATCATTTAGCCCAAGAAGTGATCGACAACAGTGTCGATGAGGCGATTATTGGGTACGCGAATCAAATTAAAGTTATTTTACATCAAGATGGTTCTTTATCGGTGGAAGACAATGGGCGAGGCATGCCCGTCGATCTTCATCCCGAGGAAAAAATAACGGGTGTTGAATTGATCATGACGCGACTTCATGCAGGCGGAAAATTTTCAAACAAAAGTTATCAATTTTCGGGTGGATTGCATGGCGTCGGCGTTTCGGTGGTTAATGCGTTATCGAGTCGACTTGAAGCGAAAATCAAACGCAACGGCAATGTGTATGCGATGGATTTTTTGCAAGGCGAAAAGGTGTCTGAGCTCGGTATTATTGGAACGGCTGCCAAGCGAGAGACAGGCACCATTATTCGATTTTGGCCGGATGCGAAATATTTTGATTCGGTCAAATTTTCCATTCCTCGACTCAAGCATTTAATGCGCGCAAAAGCAGTGTTATGTCCCGGATTGCGCATTATTTTTAACAATGAACAAACAAATGAATCAGACGAATGGTATTACGAAGATGGCCTCAAAGATTATTTAATGGATCAAGTCGGACAAGAACCCTGCATACCGGAAGAGCCGTTTTTAGGTAATTATACGTCGGAGGCTCAATCGATCAGCTGGGCGGTTTTGTGGACGCCGGAAAGTAGCGAAAATATTGGCGAGAGTTATGTAAATTTAGTGCCGACGATTCAAGGGGGATCGCATGTCACCGGTTTTCGTTCAGGGTTGTCTGATGCGATGCGGGAATTTTGTGAATTTCGAAATTTATTGCCGCGGGGCGTGAAATTAGCGCCCGAAGATGTATGGGAAAATTGTTGTTATATTTTATCGATCAAAATGCAAGACCCTCAATTTTCAGGTCAAACGAAAGAGCGATTAACATCTCGAGAGTGTGCGACTTTTGTGTCGGGGGTGGTTAAAGATTCATTTAGCTTATGGCTAAACCAGCATGTTCAGTATGGAGAAGCATTAGCAGAAATTGTCATCAACAATGCGAACCGAAGGCTAAGAGCGAGCAAAAATGTAGCGCGCAAAAAAATAACGTCAGGTCCAGCATTACCGGGGAAATTAGCCGATTGCTCAACGCAAGATTCAATGCAAAGTGAATTATTTTTAGTCGAAGGGGATTCGGCAGGCGGGTCAGCCAAACAAGCGCGTGATCGAGAATTTCAAGCGATTATGCCATTGCGAGGGAAAATCTTAAATACGTGGGAAGTGGATTCAAGTGAGGTGTTAGCATCGCAAGAAGTGCATGATATCGCGGTTGCCTTAGGGGTTGACCCTGGTTCCGACGATCTGTCGCAGTTACGATATGGGAAAATATGTATTCTGGCAGATGCCGATTCCGATGGCTTGCATATCGCGACTTTATTATGTGCGTTGTTTATTAAACATTTTCGCATTCTTGTCGAAGGGGGGCATATTTATGTGGCACAACCCCCTTTATATCGCATCGATATTGGTAAGGAAGTTTATTACGCGCTCGACGAAGCAGAAAAAGAAGTCACTTTAGCGCGTATTGAAGCGCAGCATAAGAAAGGCAAAGTGAATGTGCAGCGTTTTAAAGGATTGGGCGAAATGAATCCGCTTCAATTGCGAGAAACGACGATGCAACCAGATACGCGGCGCCTGATTCAGTTGACCGTTGATAATTCGATTAAAACCCTAGAAAAAATGGATATGTTATTGGCGAAAAAACGAGCGGGCGATCGAAAAACATGGTTGGAAGAAAAGGGCGATTTAGCTGAGGTGTCGTGAGAAAAAAACTGGGAGAGTGCGCATTGTTTGTCATTCTGGAAATTGTCATCCCGCGGGATGACGAGCGAGGACCCGGTAAAATTATCACTAATTGATTCAATATCAATTCGTAACATGGTTAATTATGGCCCACACATTTCATTATAGAATTCAAAAGGACAAAGCTTAAATTGACCATTCTAACTTTTTCATTGTCTCTTTTAGGTATCGGCTGTGCGGCTGGTTTTTTAGGTGCGCTTACGGGATTGGGCGGCGGAATTATTATCACGCCGATACTGGTTTTATTTTTTCATGTCGATTTGCATATAGCGATGGGCGCTTCGCTGATCGCTGTGCTGGCCACTTCTTCGGGGACAGCGGTTGCTTATCTGAAAGAAGGATACACCAATCTGCGAATAGGACTATTTTTAGAAGTTGCCGCTATTTTAGGTGTATTTTTAGGCGTTTATTTGACGGTTTTATTATCGCCCGCGTGGATTTCTTTAATCTTTGGTTTCGTCATGGTTTTTTCTGCTTATCGCACGCTACGTCGAAATGAGCTCATTGATTTTAATGAATCACCTAGTCGATTAGCCGTTTTATTGCAATTAAATGATCGCTATCCAACAAAACAGGGGTATCAAAGCTACACTGTTCAGAATATCCCCATCGCTTTTGGTTTGTTTGGTGTTGCCGGTATTTTATCGGGTCTTTTAGGCATCGGCTGCGGCGCAGTTAAGGTATTAGCGATGGATCAAGCGATGCGATTGCCTTATAAAGTGTCGACGACAACCAGTAATTTCATCATGGGGATTACGGCAGCGACCAGTGTCGGTATTTATTTTGCAAGAGGCTATATTAATCTTCATTTAGCGGGTCCCGTTATGTTGGGCGTTTTGTTGGGCGCACTTATCGGGACAAAAGTATTAGTAAAAGCGGAAACAAAAAAATTACGCCTTATTTTTAGCTTGCTGGCTTTTGTATTCGCCGCACAAATGATCGGAAGAGGGATAATGGGGTTATTTTGAAAATGTCGAGTTTTAAATGGGCGATGAGTCGTTGGTTGTTTTTTGGTTTATTAGCGGCTGCGCTATGCGTTTTAATCGGAGAGATTTTTTATTTAATGCAAGCGGGGGCTTTGCCTATGCCTGCATTATTTTCTTCTTCTGCTCACGTAGGCCGAACGGGTTTATGGATTCAAGCGGGCTTGTTTTTGCTCGTTCTTTTTCAGTTAATTCGTGTTCTTTTGGCCGGCTTCTTTTTCGTTCGGATAAAAGATAAGGTGTTTATGGTGATTAGCGCCTTTATCTTGCTTATGTTAATTTATAGCGTTTTTTTCGTAAAATAACCTGAGTTCGGGATAACGGAAGACAAACAAGAGATTGGTTGGCCTTAGTTTATTTTTGCTCATGAGTCGGGCTTTGTCATCTCGCGGCTTGACCGCGGGATCCAAAAAGCAGCCGAAAAAAACGGAACCCTGCGCACCTTGTTCGATAACGCGTCGCGCTTAATCGACATCCCTGTCTTTAGCGCGCTCAAATGAATTCCATTCATTTGCCGCTATCTCACTTCGGGGCTTGGGGCCCTCCTCAATTTTCGCGAAAACAAACTAAGGCCAACCCAATCGCAATCCAAATGACCTACTTTCTTATCCCGAACTCAGGTTAAAGTAAGCGGGCGGTTTGGTCGTGGAATGATAGCTTTATCCGCCTGGTTTTAACGTAGGTGGTGGCTTGGGCGTTTTCATGATTTTTACGTTCTCAGCATAAGACTCAATTTCTTCCGGCTGATGACTAAATTGATCGAGGTGTTGTGCATACTCTGAAACAATTTCTTTAAATTGATCCAATTTTTGCAGTAGGCCCGTCTCGAGCTGTTCGCGCTCAGTTATCGTCGATTGAATTTTTTCCTGCCAGCCGCTAAACGAACTATAAAAATCGACTAATTCTTTATGAAGCTGGGCTAAAAGTTCTTGTGTGTAAAACTTAATAAAATCAGCTTGATTAGGTCCTTCCTGGAGGTGCGAGGCAATATGCGAGAAGCCGAGGGTTAAAAATTGTTCCAGCGGCATGAATTGATTGCCAGTAGGGCCGCTTTTGATGCCTGCAAAAAACCACTCACTTAATTGAAAAATAACTTTTTCCGCAATAACATCATGCGTACTGTTTATATGCGCAGGGAGATAAGGAAATTTTTTAGTTAATTCGGATAAAGCTTTCGACAGACGTCGATTGGAATGCCAAGAATTTTTGATATGTTTTTTATCAAAACCAATTTGCTGTTGATGGAGCGCCTCAATTTTTTCATCCAGTGTCTTTTCAGTTTGAATTAAAAGGTCAAGACCCTGTTGCCCTAAAAATTGATTGGTGGTATCTAACGCAATGAGCTTGGAAAACAAGTGGTTAATTTTCGGGTCAGACCGAATGAGGGTTTCAAGGTCTTTTGCTTTTCGTTGCGTTTTTTCCCAATGATCATAATTATGTTCGGCCTCTTGTCGGCGATGCGCCATTTGTTGGTACGTTTGCTCAAGCGCGAGATGCTGTTTATAGAAGCGTTCGACTTTTAAGGCCACGCTAATCAGTCGGTCAATACATCGTGATTTGAATTCAGGACTGGCGTGAGAATAATGCTCATAAAAGCGTTCAAGCGCCGCATCGTCAAACGATAAAATCATCCTGCTCAACGCCGTAATGGTTGTCGTCGGCATCAGTCCGCCCTG
>MGXH01000078.1 GCA_001801305.1 Gammaproteobacteria bacterium GWE2_42_36 | reverse complement strand
TTTTCATCATGCGCTGTAAATCTTGATCCGTTAAATGCAATCGTTCAATGACTTCAGAAAAAGATTCTTGAGTGGTAATTTTTTGTGGCTTTTTGAAGATCATTTTAAATAGAGAGACGAGGGTCTTCGTGCTGTTTTTTAACGCATCGTAACCAATCCATGTTTTTACATCAACACAGGGTTTTACAACGCCGCCGACCGCTTTGCCAAATAGACCCATATTTTCATTTCCCTTCCTGAATAATTTAAATATATCACATTTTTTCAAAAAACCCAGTTGAAAATTCCGGTAGATGAGGTGCTGTTTAGGATAAAAGCCAATCCCGAGCTCAGGTTGGTAGCGCAATGGTTTTTTAATTGTGCGGAATTTTACGAAAACGATTGCATGTGCCGTCATGACATGGTTAAAATTTTAATTCGTTAAACAGGGAGTGCAGAAAAACAACATGCCAGATTTAACCGCTCAAGGCGCGCATGAGTTTTGGAAAGGTTATGATGATTCGATGATCTATCGCGTGATTTCGTTTATGGAGGCGGTCGAGTACTGGACCGTCGATGGTCATCCTGAAATCGAGCAAGCGCTCGACGTATTAGGGAAAAGCTTGGATGGCATTACCAAATTCGAATTAGCACAAGAAGATCATTATGTGAATGTCGTTTGTCATTTGCGCATGGCCCGGGTATTGCGCATTTTGCAGGCAATCGATAGCACGCATCCGGGATCTGCCTCCCGATTGCTCATGTATGCAGAATCGAATAGTAAAAGCAGTAACGATCCAGCTGGGCTCTTTTTACGGCGCAATATTATTTTTGAGCGGCTGCGCTTACTAAGTCGAGTTTTTTCTCAAGAGCGCATCAATTGGGTGACTAAAATTTTGGAACAAGATGATGAGCTTTAAAAAGGTAATTTTATTTGTTGGATCTTTTTTATGCGCGGTCTATGCGACGATGAGTTTTTCTGCGGTTTATCCTGATGTGAATTTCAACATCAATCCCAATCCTGCGTCGATTTATGGTAATAATATGGGCAATCTGTATAGTCAACCCATGATGTCTGCTCCCGCGAGTACAAATAATATGTACGGGCCATCTTCCACAACGACCGCCACGAACACGAGTAATACCTACGGATTATCCGCGGCACCTACCGCTAATGTGAGCATGAATCCTGATACTCCATTACTGACACAGGCGCCGGCCAACTTTCCGCCGCCAACCTCGATAACCAGTGATTCCGCTCTGTCATTATCGTCGCCAGAAAAAAAGCCGGAAGTTAAACCTTGTGATTGTTATGATGCACAAGATCCAAACAATGCATTTGCCTCTAATTTTTTGTATGATGCCCGTTCGCAACAACGAATTTCTCGGATTAATCCAGCATGCCCTTGTGAACCGCATGCAGCCGCACTGCCACCGCCAGAACCGATTGTGATAAATTCAAGTGAGGGAACGGATGTGAATAAAAAGGATAAATCGGCAACGTCGCAAGATAAAACGCCGACGGCGTTACAGATTAATTACTGATTATTTTAAAGGAAAGGAAAACAGGATGAAGCGAGGTTATTTTTTGTCAAAACGGGCGGGGATTCGATTATTTCAAGCAATATTATTATGCGGTGTGATGGTCTTAGGCGTTGCACAGGCGGATCAACAATGTTGTGGGACTTTTTATGCCAAAGCATGTGGGACGGTGTGTGATTTTTGGGGACATTGTTATGGAAGATGCACAGATTGTAATATTTATGTCTTTCCTCTGTGTGGAACGATGCCTTCGGCTTCAGATGTGGAAAGTTCACTCATGAACAATAACGTCATTCCTTGGGCTAAATCAAAAGTTGATATAGCACAGGTAGAGTCGTTTTTGGAGAGCAAATTAGAACCGTTTATATCAGGGCTCATCAGTGGCATATGCAAAAACCCAACATTTAGCGGCCTCTGCAATGTATCCAATTTTGTAAGCAATATTAAGCAAGCTTTAGATTCTATTTTGACGCTCATTAAAAACTTTTTAGGTATTGGGTCACCAGGCATCGGCGGCATATTAAAAAACACCATCACTCAAAATTTCCCTCAAGCGAGTGCGGATACGTTACCTTCTGTTTCTATTTTGTTAAAGAGCCGCGTGCAAAATTGGGTCGATCGATCTATGCCGAATGCACGAGCGGATATGGTATCGGACGTCGGAAATTATCTTTGGAATAACTATGTGTCTGCCTGGGTGAGCGCGAATATCAATGTGACTACGCTTGCCCAATATGTGGCGAACGACATCAATATCCAACCTATAGAAACAAGTATCCAAAGCTATTTTACGGCGAAAATTGATGCAGCGATAGCGGCTGTGACAGATCCTATTACAGATTTCATTAACACGATTGAGTATGCGCTGCTTCAAGTGTTGTGTACCACGGCGCATTTATCCGGCCTTAATGCCGGCGGTCCTTATTCTATTAAGGGGCATGATTCTATACAATGCAGTTGGGTTGGGTCCGGTATCGGTGATACGCTTAAGACGGCGATTACAACGACTTTCCCTTCCGCTCAGGCGGCTAATCTTCCTCCAGACGCACAAAATTTAGGCGATTTCATTGCGAAGCTGCCTGCCTGGCAAAATAAGTTGAGGGGTAACGCGGCAACCTTATCGAATAACTTCAAGACGTGTCTTTCGTCGATGTCTCCTCTTGCGAAAAAAATATTGATTAGCACATTACCGCCCAATGCGGCTCCCATGGATAATAGAAGTATGGCGGCCGCTATCTATACAAAGACGAATCTTGGATTCGATGCTATAACCAAGCTTTCCATTGATGATTTTGTTAATCTCAATATTTGCCAGAAATGGTCAGATTTGGCGCCCAGTCTGGTAACGGCGATGCAATATAGTGCCAATTATATGGGCACTGTTGATCAGGATGCGGGCATGGTGATGCCAAAAAGCGCAGAGGGAACGGTAGAAGGTATTAATTTTACTGCGACCATGGCGCATTATGATGCGCTTTTGTCTAACGTTGAATTCGGTATTTATACGGAAATTCTTTCGAGAACACAAGATGGCGGTATTTCTTCTCTGACGGATATGGCGGCCATAGCGACGGAGGTTTTATCATTAAAACTCCAGCAAATGGGAGTGAGCGACCAGTTAACGAGTTTCATAGAGGGGATTGTTGATTTTCTTTCTATACCCGGTCAAATCCGAGTGCAGATGGCGACCACCATTGTGGGCTTCAAAGAAATGGCCGCATCCGTATCGGGTATCTTAGTAGGCACTCGAGATTTGCTGATGCAAACGAGGGGGGCGATTGTGTCGAACGACATGAACTCTCTTTTTGATCCTGCTCAACAAGCGTTAAAAAAAGGGTTGTCTTAGAGCTGATTTTTAGGATTTCTTCCCCCGACTTGCATCAAGTTGCTTGCGGGGGTAGAACCGCAAACAGTATTTTTATTTGTGATGAAGGTGGGTTTAGATTGCAATGATATTCAGCACGCGAAATAATAACTTCCTCTCAAAGATTATTCCGAATTCGGGTTACTAGAATTTTCGGTTGGGCTGAATATTCAATGGATTCGACAAAGTTTTGTTTGCATCACTTTGTCCAGTCTGAGCAGCAGGCGGGTGAAAGAACGCTTTGTTTATACTCGGATTGTTTGGCAGGTGAGTATGAAGATAGACAATATGAGCATAGCGTAACGTTTGTACCATGACTTTATAAAATTGCATACCAGGATTTAGAAAAGCAGGCGGAAAATTCAACAGCCATCGGAATAACTCAACCCAATTTGCATGGGCGCCTGTAATCGTTGGGATTTTATGCCATTCACTGGATAAGGGATATCTTGTTGCAAATTTCGATGGTTTCGTTTTTGCTGCTTCAGCTTGTTGGCGCGCCTGGAGCGATTTTTCTTTACCGGTTTGCTGAAAGATTTCTTCGATTTCTTTTTGTAGGATATCCGCCGTTTGCTTTAATTCTTTTTTCTCTGTTTCAGCGGCGTTATCTATCGACTGCTCGGTTTGCAGCATCAGTAATTTAGTATAGTAATTGATACCATGTTGTTTCGTTTTTCCGCCAGAACCTTCATCCTCATCGTCTGTTTTGTGTGTTTTTAGCCATGCGATGAGCTTTTCATGTTGCTTACACTCGCGGCAGATAGCACCGTATTGTTTTAAAGAGGGATCTTTTGAAGAAATCAAAAAAGCAATCAGTGGTTTTCGGATACCACATCGAGGACATATTTTTGTTGCTTCCTTTTCTGCCGAAGGCATAGTGTACACTTCTTGGCCATTAAACTTGAAAAAGATGCTAAACTATTCGCTCGAGTAAGGCAATTGTTACTTGCGATAAGTTTTTTAGGTGTGTTATGTTAATGCTATCTCAAGGTTGATCGAAAAGGGAACGTAATTTATGCCACCTGCGCCGTCTTCCGGAGGACAAGGAGAATCTTATAATGCAATGGGTCCTGTGTGGATATCCATGGCGCTCATTATTGGTTCTTTGATTGCTTGGTTTTTTTGGCATACGTATCTCGTCGCTTTTTATTTTCATGTGAAGCTTGTCGAAATTGATATGATTCAATTCTTCACGCTGGCTTTAGAAGATACCAAACAATTCATTTTGAACACACCGGCCGCGACAGTGACGATGGATCAGGCTGAAAATATTGCAGCGACGATAGGGCATTATTTAAAAATCCCTGTTTCGCTCATGTTAATGTTAATGGCTATGCTGCTCTATTTTAAAAGCGCATTGGGTAAATATAAGAATAGTTATACGATGAAGACGTTAACGGAGCATCAATTAGCCGTGTGGCCTTATTTGACGCCCGTCGTTAATCTCAATTTAATTGAAATTGATATTGATGAAGGCCCTTGGGCAATGGCCATGCAGCCGATGTATTTTGCTAAACGGTATCAACTACTACAGCTGGAAAAAGTGGGTTCTCAGCCGGGCCAGTTGCGTAAAGCGGAAACCACAAATGTGACATTATTGCAGAATCGAGCTATCCGACTGTTTAGAATGCAGCTAGGGTCGCTGTGGACAAATCCAGAGAAATTACCCATTCATGTGAAGGCCTTATTTGCCGCATTTGCTGCAAAAGCTTTACGCGCTAGCGAAGAATCACGGTCGTTTTTAGACAAATTATCTGCTTCAAGCGGAGAAGGAAAGCCCGATTTTTCAGACGTTGAAGGATTGTTTAAAAAATACATCAATCATCCAGAGATTCTCAAAGTGACAGAAAAGCATGCTTACGTGCTGACGGTTATGGCTTCGGTTATAGAATTTGCTCGGTTAGATGGTGTGTTAGCAACAGCAGAATTTTTATGGCTAAAGCCGTTAGATCGACGATTATGGTTTATGTTGAACTGTGTGGGGCGACGAACTGCTTTTGTTGAAGTGAGCGCTCCTTTTGCGCATTGGTTAGCAGAAAAAGAGATGGGGCGAAAAATCGTTACGCCAATGATTGATGAAGCGGTAAAAGCACTTGATCAAGCGTTAAAAGAAATTAAATACAATCCGGATAAAGAGAGTTAATTTTTTATGGCTCGTGGACTTCGTGGACTGGAAAAATATCAGGAACAAGAATCAGGATTGCTGATTCGTGATACGAGGCCGCTCGGTAGACGTATTTATGATTTTTTTCAAAATCCTCGTAATGCAGCGATTTTGATGTTGGCGGCGGTAGTGGGCATCATGACCGTCGCTGCACCCGCCGCAGATTTGATTCTCGTTATTTGCATTGGTATTTTTATTTATACTTACACACGTCGAGTTTCTTTGCCGTTTCGTCTTCCGATGTTTTTAAAAATACTCGATAACAATGATCCAAGGCCAGGCTCAAATAAACCGGGGATGGCGCGAGGTATTTGTTTTTATGGGAATGAGAAAAAAACAGAAGAAGAATTATGGTTTAATAATGATGATATGCGAACGCACACGCTAATTTTCGGTTCAACTGGTAGCGGTAAAACGGAAGCCCTGATCTCTTTAGCGTATAACTCATTGGTGTTTGGCAGCGGATTTATTTATGTAGACGGTAAAGGAGATAATTCCTTATTTGCTAAAATATTTTCTATGGCGCGCAGCGTGGGTCGGGAAGATGATGTGCTGGTATTAAATTTCATGACAGGTGCGCGGGATATTGTGGGCGCACAAGCAAAACGATTATCGAACACGCTCAATCCGTTTTCACAAGGTTCCTCGAGCATGTTGTCTCAGTTGGTCGTGAGTTTGATGGATTCTTCAAGTTCTGCCTCACCGGATGGCGACATGTGGAAAGGCCGCGCGATTACTTTTGTCGAAGCGCTGATGAAAATTATGGTATACATGCGGGATAAAGGGAAAATTTTATTAGATGCAAACTCCATACGAAATTATTTTGGACTGGAACGGCTAGAATCTATTGTGATCGATAAAATGTTTCCTCGAGACAATCAAGAGCCGGTGACTCTCGCTGAAGCGCCGCCCGTTATTTTGGAGCCTTTGTACAACTATGTGATTAACTTGCCCGGTTATGATAAAAGTAAAAAAGGCAAACAGGTGTCGCAAGTGTTGGAACAGCATGGATTTATTACCATGCAATTGACACGTGTATTCACATCACTCGCCGATACTTACGGGCATATTTTGCGAACGAATTTAGCGGAAGTAGATTTGCGAGATGTTGTCTTGAATCGTCGTATTTTAGCAGTGTTATTGCCCGCCTTAGAAAAATCTCCCGATGAATTAGCGAATTTAGGAAAGATTATTATCGCGACATTGAAAGCAATGATGGCCTCGGGTTTGGGCGAAGAAGTTGAAGGAGAATATCGCGATGTGGTTTTGCGTAAACCCACAAACGCGCCGACGCCTTATTTATGTATTTTAGATGAATATGGTTATTATGCCGTGAAAGGGTTTGCCGTCGTTCCAGCGCAAGCGCGTTCCCTCGGATTTTCTGTTATTTTTGCTGGACAAGATTTGCCCGCTTTCCAAAAAGCATCCAAAGAAGAAGCGGCGTCCATCGGCGCGAATACAAACATTAAAATCGCGATGAAATTGGAAGATCCGCTCGAGACGTGGGAATTCTTTCATAAGACGGCCGGTGAAGCCTATGTCACGAAAGTTGATTCCTTTCAGACCGATGCGCAGGCCATTTCGAGCACGTATCGCGATGCGCGCAGCGCCTCTGCCGAGAAACGAGCGCGGGTTGATTTATTGGATTTAAAAGATCAACGCGAAGGCGAAATGCATATTTTCTTTAAATCATCGATTGTTCGCGCCAAAGTATTTTATGCGAATCCCAAGCCTTCTGCGCGTATGCAACTCAATCAATTTTTACGAATCGAATCGCCGACGATGAAATCGCTCGTTGAATTTGAGCAGCATTTGCAGCGTTTATCTGAAATTATCGAATTGCAGTCTTTTGAGTTTAAAGCACCAGAATTTAATCAGGATATCGAGTTGATTTCCAATTCGCTGAAAACGAGCGATTCTCCCACCTTGATCGAGCGAGGCGTCGCTGCGTTACTGGCGTATTCTAATCAAGGGGCGGAGAAACAACCGACTGAAACGCCGATAGAAGAAGAGATGGCCGTGGAGCCTTCAGCAGAAACGTTAGATATTTTCACCCGAGTCATCTTGTCAGAGTTGACGCGAAAAATTATTCCAGAGGATCAATTAGCCGGTTTCTCAGAAGTTTTATTACAGAAGAAAATGGTCTCCCAGCAAATTGAATTGATGGAACGCTTATTCGGAAGAAGTACGTTACAAGCCGAAACGGTCGCATCAGAATTGACGCGTGATATGCAGTGGGCGACGAGTTATCCGCCGATTATTACGGAATCGCCTGACGTGCCAAAAATTGTGAGCACGATTTATGAATTGGCCGTATCATTCAATAAGATGAAAGAATAAGGGAGAACTAACGCATGCATCACATCAGATTTAAATGGCTTGCGGCGAGCTGTTTTCTATTTTTTATAACGGGATGTTCGCATGTGCCACCGCAACCCCCTCCACCAAAACAGTATGGTGAATTTTGTTCACAAGCAAGAGAGTGTAAATTTTTAACGAAGCTACATAAAAAAAAGGTCGTGGTTAGTTTTTATGGTGATGCCATTTATTTGAATGTCGCATCCGATCAATTGTTTGAAGGACGGCAAACGGCGTTAACGGTAAAATCCGCAGATACGATGGAGGCGATTGCAGACTTTTTATCTTGTTATCAAAAAATTACGATCAAAGTTACGGGTTATTCGGGCGCCTTTATGACAGATGCGGAAAACCAAGCATATGGCAAACAACAAGCAGATGCCGTTGTGCAATATTTGTGGAAAGCATGTGTGCATGCGCGCATGATTTATGCCACCAGTCATTCCTTGCCGGCAGGGACAAAAGACTATCTCGTGATTGAAACAAATAAATTGCCGTAAGAGCGATGAAAAACGGAGGGGTGTTGTTCTCACAGTTTTTACGAGAGAGCCTGATTTGTATTGAGAGATGACGGTGAGTATTATATAGTTTCGCTATTGAAAAGAGATGGAGATCGATTATGGCATATGATGCCTTAGAGGTAGTTAAGTTACGGAATGATTTTTATCGGGATAGTTATCGAAAACTGGTTATTTTGTTGATAGTTGCCATGCTATCGATTGCGGGTTTGGTTGTTGCTATTATTATGATTGTGGATGCGAGGCCGGCACCGACTTATTTTGCGACCACAGAATCAGGCCGTATTATTCCGCTGATTCCTTTGGATCAACCGAATTTAACTGATAATGCCGTGCTTCAATGGGCAACGCAAGCGGTAACGACGGTATTCACTTATAACTTTCTTAATTATCGTACCGTATTGCAAGGATCAAGGCAGTATTTTACGACAGAAGGGTGGCGTCAATTTTTATTGGCTTTGCAATCTTCGCGTAATTTGTCGATGGTCGAAAGCAAAAAATTGATGTTGTCTGCAGTCGTCTCGAGTGCGCCTGTTGTTTTAAATGAATATGTGTTAGATGGGAAATATACTTGGAAAGTTCAAGTGCCCATATCCGTTAGTTATCAAAGTTTGAGCGAAACGGCGCATGATTCATTTATTATATCGCTGACCATCGAGCGGATTTCCACATTAGATAGTATATCCGGTGTAGGGATTTCTTCATTTGTCGCGCAAATTCGAAGTTAAAGGCGAAGGATAATTTTTTTATTATGAACAAGAAAAGTGGGCGCCGACATTACCTCTTTGTGAGTTTATTAGCTCTCATCATCACGAGTGTATCGTATTTTTCTAACTTATATGCTGCATCAGTGTCAGATAATGATTCGACGGTTCCGCCAACACTTCAATTAACACCAGTGAGTGATCAATCAGCAGTCCCTGTTACCAATACAGTGAGCGCACCAAATACGCCCAATACGCTTTTTCCACCTGCTAGTCCCATTCAGCAGCAAGCTTTTCAGAACGTAACACGGGGTGCGATGCCGATGACTCCGGATGAAATCAAGCAATTTAGAGATATGTTGGCGGTGACTAAACAAGCCGCATCTGCAACGCCGGGCACTCCGCCTAAGCCCGTGTTATCTGTTATTCCCGTTAGCTTATCACCCGGATCTAATCCTCCCGTTATTCGCTTACAGGAAGGTTTTGTGACGTCTGTTCTTTTTACGGACAATACGGGAACACCTTGGCCGGTTGATTCCTACGATTTAGGTAATTCAAGCGCATTTAATATTCAATGGCAGCCGGGTTCAAATATGCTCATGATTCAGGCCATGAGTATGTACACGTACGGCAATATGGGGATCCATTTGAAAGGATTACCCACACCTATTATGATTACCTTAGTTCCGGGGCAACAAGAAGTTGATTATCGAGCGGACTTACAAGTGGATCAGCCCCGATCGGGCGCGCCATCCGGGCTTCAAAGTTTACTCGATAACCAAAAGAATTTTTCACCGGTCAATACCACTTTATTAACCATTTTAAATGGCATTACCCCTGCTGGCGCTACCGTCTTAAATAGTAGCGACCCGGATTGTGTGGCATGGGCTTTAAAAAAACGGATGTATATTCGTACTCGTCTCACTTTGTTATCGCCGGGATGGATTTCTGTAATGAAAAATTCAGATGGAACAAAGGCCTATGAAATGGGAAAAACAGCTTCGATTATTGTTTCAAAATACGGTGAGCCAACCACGATTAATTTTGAAGGATTGACCGATGATCAACTTTAAAGACTTACTGAAAAAAACAAAATTTAGAGTCGTCATTATTATTTTTTCGGTGACGCTTGTTCTCGGTATTTTAATTGGTATTTACCAATCGGTTGGAGGATCTTCGGAAAATAATCCAACCCAATTACCCGAATTGGGTTCTCGAATTCGCTCTATTCCAGGCGATAGTAATAAGTTGCCTCCTCATTACTTGAATGCCGTTGTTCAATCGAATCAAGATAGTGCACAACGTGCTTTAGCGACAGGGCAAAGTTCTATCCCTACAGCATTGCTCAGTGGGGAAGGGGCCGGCAATGGTTCCGCTTCTTTTTCGGCTAATGCTTCTCCTGGGGCTTGCGATACACAAAAATGCCCAAATACGCAAAACGTGATTACGCAGATGGTTTCTACGGGAGATCTTTCGCCCGTTGTCGGTAGCAACTTAACCGACCTTGTGAAGCAAGATATTCCACCGGCTGAGTGTGCAGAACAATTATCCTTATTGGTTCAAGATGGTCGATTAGCGTCTGATCAAGCGAAAAAAATATTAGCGACCTATCAACAAGAATATGCCGCTAAAACCGCGATGGCCTCTCCCGCAACGGCCAATGATGTTATTGATCAATTGCTAGCTTCTGGAAGCATACAAAAGCCTATTGCCGATCAGTTAAAACAACTGTCTTCAGGCGATTTATCACCGGAAGGATATGCAGCCGCATTGAACGCATTGGTCAATCAATCAAAAATAACGCCAGATCAAGCGGCACAATTATTAAACGCTTATCGTTCACAGAAGAGTCCCAGTAATGTGACTGTGCCCACTGCTTCTCCTTCTCTTTCAGCAGCGCCTGATATGAGCGTCATGATGCCTCCTCATGTGTTGACGGCGCAGATGGTAGAAAAAGAAGGGATGACACCCGCGGTTGCTGATAGTTTGAATGCGCTAGCCGATCAAAAGCCCACTTTAGAAGATTATGCGAAGAATATACAGCAATTGGTGACCAGTGGGAAAATCACAGCCGGCCAGGCGAAGCGGTTGATTGGCTCGTATAGCCATGCACAAGGCATTGATCAAACCCGAGCGGCCGATGTGCTCGCCCAACAAATGTTGGCTGCAGGGGATATTTCAGCACAGACAGCCGATAGTTTGAAACAATTAACGAGTGACAAACCAGATTCAGCGGCGTATGCAGAGCAAGTCAAGCAGCTCATGAAGCAAGGGCAGTTAACGCCCAATCAGGCGCTTGATTTGGTGAATGCTTATCGAAAAGCGCAAGGGTTGCCTTCTATTCCTTCAACTCATTCGTTGATTGACCAACTCGCTAGCACAGGATCCATTTCGAGCGCTGTTGCGTCACAGCTTCATCAGCTAACTGATACGCATCCTTCAGTTGACGCTTATCAGAATCAACTGAACAAATGGGTGCAATCGGGTAATTTAACACAACCTCAAGCAGATCAATTGAGCGCTAGTTATCGTGCGCAACAAGCTTTAATTCCAGCGCCGAAAACGAGTGATTTGATTGATCAACTTCAGCAAGATAATAAAATAAATGCCAATGTCGGAAAACAATTGAAAGCTTTGACGAGTCAAGGCTTACCTCCTCGTGAATATGCGGATAAACTCAATGCGTTGGTGCAAAGTGGTCAGATCACTGCTGATCAAGCGAAAATGTTGTTAGACGCTTATCAAAAAGAGATGAGCCCAGCAGAAACAAAAGGCAGTATCGTCGCTCAGCAATTATCTCCAGCAGAAAATGCAGGCGTTACTCAGCAAGCGCAGCCGCCCGTTGATTTAAGCGATCCCAATACTCAAAAGGCAGTAGCCGATTTACAATCTGCCATTCAGAACCAGGCTCAATCATTATTGACGGGTTGGCGACCTGTAGTGCAGACGACGGTTGTTGCACCTGCTTCTCAAGACGCAGATGGAGGCGCAATGTCAGGGGGCGCTTCTTCCTCTCAAATGGCGGGCGCATTTCCTTATGTTAAAGCCGGTACTATCATGTTTGCAGTGCTCAATACCGGTGTCAGCAGTGATAGGCCAGGACCTATTATGGCAACCATTGTTTCTGGTAAATTGAAAGGCGCAAAAATGTTAGGCAGTTTGACTCAAACGCCAGATGGACAGAGAGTCATGTTGAATTTCAATATGCTCATGAAAGACAATTGGCCAAAAAATGCGACCATCTCAGCGGTCGCTATTAATCCCGATACAGCAAGTACTGCATTAGCGAGTCATGTTGATAATCATTACTTAATACGATGGGGCTCTTTATTTGCCGGTAATTTCTTACAGGGATATGCCAGTGCTATAAATCAATCGGGGACAACGACGATCAATAATAATCAAACAACGACTACGGCAAAGCCTTCTTACTCGCCAACAGACAAGTTTTTAGTAGGATTAGGGCAGGTTGGACAACAGATTTCCACGGTCAGCGGGCAATGGTTTAATATGAAACCTACTGTTACGGTGGATGCGGGTGTGGGATTGGGTATTTTATTTATGCAGGATGTTATGCCAGATGGCATTCCAGAAGCAATGCAACAAGACAGTGATGCAAGCAGTAATTGATTTGTAATAGCAGAAGAGAGCAATCGGATTTAGTAACACAGGAGCAAAAGTCGTATGGCTGATTTTTACGATGACCAACACGAAGACATTGAATATAAGCTGACAGATGAAGATGGTTCTAATGATCTCATGCATGAAGAGGCAGAGAAAGTTAAGACGGAATCGCCAGAAGAGCCTGTTATCAAAAAAATCGATAAAAGAAAATGGGTTGTTTTTATCGCGGGCGGCGCGCTTTTATTATTGATTGTTTTAAAGCTGATGACGATGTTTTTTTCTTCCAGCACTCAGGCACAGAAGCCCTTAAAGCAGGCTAGGGTTGTTGTTGATATCCAAAAACCGGAACAGTCTGTATTGCCAACAGTGCCTGTTCAATCGATATCGCCGCAGGCGCCTAGCATTGCGGACAATGCTACAACAGACAATGCGATGACAGATAAAATGACGCAATTACAACAACAGAATACGCAATTGACTGAATTATTGCGTCAGCAAGCCGCTGACAATCGGGAGCGATCCGTTTCTTTAGAGCAAAAAATAGCCGGATTGGAAAGTACTTTATCCGATTTGCAGAATACGATCAGTGATTTAAGCGATCAAGTGAAGCATAACAAATCGTTGCAAGATGCGCTGTTAACCTATCAAAAAAACAGTCAGGCCGCTAAAAATAGCCGCTTACGTCAAATAAAACAGTATTTTGTACAAGCGGTTATTCCCGGTAGAGCTTGGCTGCATGCAGCTGATGGTACAACGATGACAGTCGCTGTTGGCGATGATATTCCTGGGTACGGAAAAGTGGCTTCTATTGATGCTTATAGCGGCGCTATTATGACAAATTCTGGCAGGCAGATTAATTATGGTCTAGACTCTTAACTAGATCATTTTTTTAACAGGGCATTACGCGCATGGATCAAATTAATTTAGATACTTTTTTAGCGACGCTTGTTCAGTATGCCAATGAATTCGAAAAGGTTATTACGGGCGCTTGTGTTGTTATCGGCGTTGCAATTTTTGCTAAAGCAATTTTTCAATTTAAGAGTTATGCTGATTTTCGTATGATGTCATCATCGGCCCCGGATTTTAAAAAAGGGGTGGTTAACCTGATTGTTGCCGTCATGATCCTTTATGTGCCCAGTATCATTCATGTCCTTTTGAATAGTTTTTTCAATGCACCCACGCCTATGGCGTATGCAGGGGGAACTTCTTCAACAGAGCTGGATGAAGGAATACGTGCAGCGGGGACGGTAGTTCAAATTGTGGGGTTATTGTCTTTCATACGAGGATGGTTGCTGTTAAGTCAATCCGCGGAAGGCGGCCAACAGGGTTCTTTTGGCCGAGCAATCACACTGATTATTTGCGGTGTTTTATCGATCAATGTTTTTGGCGTATTTAATATATTAAATAATACATTTTTTACCTCGTAGCAATCAAAAAGCCTTTTTTGACTAAGATTTTATGTTATACTTTCATTGTCATTGAAGTTTTTTATTGAAGGAGATGTATATGAAACTTGAAAGTAGAAAGGCAAAAATCTATCCCCTATTAAAGTTGATGTCTCTATCAACATTGATTGTTACTGGTTTTTATTCTATAGCCGCTTATGCAGCAGCGGATTCAACTTTGAGTGGAATTTTGAGCAAGGTAACGGGGGCTTATACCCCGCTCGAGAAAGTCATTACGGGAACCTGTGTTTTAGCGGGCGTTGGGTTTGCTGTGGGCTCTATCTTGAAATTCAAAGCACATAAAGACAATCCAACCCAAGTCCCCATCGGTGCAGCTATCTCCTTGTTGGCCTTGGCGATTTGTTTAATGTTTTTACCCTACTTGATTAGAGGCACTGGATTCCAAATATTTGGCGAAGCGCCTATTTCTGTTACTGGAACAACATTAGACTGTGTGTCGACAACGTAATCAAATTAATGTTGATTATTTTACATTGCTCGTGATGTCATGCAGCAATTAGCATTAGCGATTAATCAAGAAGGCTGGCCACTTTACCTTAGGCGTAAAGCGGATCCAGCCTTTTTACCATTGAGAGATAAAATTTTCGCTCGGGATCGTTATGCTTGCCAATTTTGCGGATTCCAAGCAAAAGAATATCAAGATGTTGTTAACCTAGATGGCGATTATCGTCATAATCGCTCTTCCAATTTAGTAACGGCCTGTTGTTTTTGCGCGCAATGTTTTTTTGTACAAGAAGTTGGGCAAGGCGGTTTTGGCGGGGGACATTTGATTTATTTACCCGAAATGTCGCAAGTGGAATTGAATAGTTTTTGCCATGTCATTTTTTGTGCGATGACGAATGGAACCGGTTATCGTGAAACAGCTCAAAATATTTATCGTACTTTGAAATTTAGATCTCAATTGGTTGAAGATAAATTTGGTCCGGGCATGGGCGATCCTCATGTCTTTGGCCGGGCTTTATTGGAATACGAATCAGATCAACAGAAAAAAGTTTCAGAAACTCTCTTAATGAATTTGCGTTTATTACCTTCTTATGCGAGATTTAAGACTCAGTTAGAGCGTTGGGCTGCCTCCGCTGCTGAGGAGCTTGTTTCAAATAAAGCAGGGTAATAGGGATATATGAATTTTATTAATAAAATCTTCGAGAATATCGATAGTTTTTTTGCGTGGATTGGCACATCGTTTAAATACACAACAGAGTCTTACTGCGATTTGGAAACGGCTGACGATGAGTTCACCTTGGTTTCGCGAGATGGTTCGTTAATTTCCATATTGGAAGTTCAAGGGATTACCTATTTATTGGGGAATGAAGAATTCGACCGAATTCGCGAGCAAATCGCCTTGACTATTCGTCCATCATTAAAGCGTCCAGGGCATGCATTTCAATTTCTTTTTTCTTATGAGCCAGGGGCTGTGCAACAGGAATTGCAAAATATATTGCAGCCCGCTAGAGAAACTGCCGAACGTTTAAAGCTCGATTTAGAAGATTTATTTGTTGAGCGAGTCAACTACATGAGCCGTTATTGCGGCTCAGAGAAGGTTTATTTAGTGTTATGGACGAGACCCTTTTTGTTGACTTCTGAGCAGAATAAACGGGCTTCAAAAGAAAAATTGAAAGCAATTCAAGAGAATCAAATCCCTCCTTCTAAGCAGTCTCAAAATGTGATAGCGGCCAATGTAGAGTTGCGAGATGAGCACCATTCTTTTACCAATGCGGTTCTTGCTGATTTTAATTCGAGCGGGTTGTCTTGCCGTGCTTTAGAGGTTCATGAGGCTATTCGCGCCGCGCGTTTAATTGCCGATCCTACTTTTACCGATACGGAATGGGAACCTGTTTTGCCCGGCGATAAAATCCCCCCTCGAGAGGTCAGCACCGTCGCGGGTGATATTTCTGGATTGCTATGGCCGTCACTGGGTCGACAAATTTTACCTCGAGATGCGGAAACCTTAGATTTACGCACCTGCCGCATTGGCGATCGCATTTACTCGTCATTGTTTATTGATTTATTCCCGCAGGAAATTAAAACATTTACCCATTTATTTAATCGTGTATTACACGCTAATATTCCCTGGCGAATATCATTTTTTGTAGAAGGAAATGCAGCGAGCACGTTGCGATTTAAAGCCATGATTGCCAGCATATTAAGTTTTGCGGCATCAACGAATCGTCTTATTTCGGATGCCTCTAATATGTTGCAATATATCGACATCAATACGGATGATGCCGTTGTTAAATTGCGTGTTTCTTTAGCGACGTGGGCAGATGAAGGGCAGACTAAGCTTCTCCGAACAAGAGCGGCGGAATTAGCAAGAGCGGTGGAAGGATGGGGAAGTTGTTCGGTTTCTGAAATTTCGGGCGATGCGTTTGCAGGCGCCGTCTCGAGTATGTTAGCGGTAACAACCAATAGCATGGCGATCGCTTCTATCGCACCCTTTCATGATGTGATGTACCTGTTACCTTTTACACGACCCGCTTCGCCTTGGCAGCATGGCGCTGTCTTGCTTAGAACGCCTGATGGAAAACCGTGGCCGTATCAACCTGGCTCGAGTCAACAGACAACGTGGATAGATCTTTTGTATGCGCGTCCTGGATCAGGTAAATCGGTATTTTCTAACACGATTAATTTAGCCCTTTGTTTAGCGGCCGGCATTCAGCGATTACCTCGCATAGCGATTATTGATATTGGGCCATCCAGTAGCGGATTAATTTCATTGATTCAAGAAGCCTTGCCGAAAGAACAACGGCACTATGTCGCTTATCATCGCCTGCGCATGACACGAGATTATTCGATTAATCCTTTTGATACACAATTGGGTAGTCGTTATCCGACGCCTTCAGAAAGAAGTTTTTTGGTTAATTTTTTGACCTTATTGGCGACACCATTAGGCGCCACTCAACCGTATGATGGCATTTCTGATATGGCGGGATTGGTGGTAAATGAACTGTATAAAAATTTCTCCGAAGAGGGTAGTGCTCGTTTATACACACTCACAATTGAACCGGTGATTGATGGTATTTTAGCGGAAATTGATTTCATTCAAGACGAGCGGACGACTTGGTGGGAAGTGACGGATGCATTATTTATGGCCGGCTTCATCCATGAAGCGACATTGGCGCAGCGTTATGCGATGCCATTATTAGCGGATGCAGCTTCTATTTGCCGTGCGCATGCGATTGAAGACCTTTATGGCCAAGTCAAAACGCCGACTGGAGAAACGTTGATTTCAACTTTTGGACGCATGATTTCGAGCGCGGTGCGGGAATATCCTATTTTATCTCGCGTGACGAGTTTTGATATTGGTGATGCACGTATTGTTTCTTTAGATTTGGATGAGGTCGCAAAAAGCGGGGGCGATGCAGCAGATCGACAAACCGCGGTGATGTACATGCTGGCGCGTTATACGCTAGCAAGACACTATTATTTGACGGAAAAAAATGTGGAAGACATGATGCCACAATATCAGGCTTACCATCATGAACGTATTTCTCAAATTCAAGAAGATCCTAAACGGCTGGTGTATGATGAATTTCATCGTACCGCAAAATCACAAGCCATTCGAGAGCAAGTCATTACAGATATGCGCGAAGGGCGAAAGTGGAATGTTCAGGTAGCGCTCATTTCTCAATCTTTGGATGATTTTGATCGAGTCATGGTGGAATTTGCGACTAATATTTTTATTATGGATGCGGGCCCGGCTCAGGCGGTTCAACGTTCTTCTGAAGTTTTTGGATTAACAGAAACGGCACAAAACGCTTTGCGAACTCGCGTACACGGGCCTCGAGCCAGTGGGGCGACTTTTTTGGCACAATTTTCGACGACGATTGGACCTAACGTACAGCTTTTAACGAGCACCATCGGCCCCATTGAGTTGTGGGCATTTAGCACGACGGCAGAAGATGCGAATATTCGTAATAAATTATATAAGAAACTAGGCCATAAAGAAGCCAGGCATGTACTCGCTAACTTATTTCCGGCGGGGAGTGTTCGACCCGTTTTGGAAGAGCGACTGGCGACGATGAAAGAGAAAGGCGAGTTTATTGAAAATCTTAGTACGCTCAGTTTAATCGATCAACTCTTAGAGGATATTTTAAGCACGTATAGTAAAGATCCTAATGCAAGATATTTGACTGCCGCGTCTCTTCGATAATGGGACGCTGATCTTGATGTGAATTAAGGTTTTAAGTTTAAATAAAGCGCAAGCTCAAATGTTCTCTCGTACATTGGCTAATCTTTTTTTTAAAGGCGAATAAAGCAAATAGACAAAACAAGATTTGTTTGATGGCATGAAAAAATTATAGCCACAATCAAGTATTTATTAAAAGTAGCCCAGGAACCCGTGAAAACTCACTGTGGTTATAGGTTAATACATTGTAATTATGCGTTAATGCTGCCGCCGCTATCTGTAAATCATGAGCGCCTATGGTTTGCCCTTTGTCCAGAAGAGCCGCGCAAATTTCAGCATGGATTTTGGCAACCTGGGCCGTAAAATCTAGTATAGGAATTTCTGTTACTATCGCATCGACAAACGCTTTGCGTTTGATGCGCCTTTCCGCCGTATTAGCTCGATGCACACCGACTAATAACTCAGATACCGTAATGGCGCTAATGTAAATGTTCTCTTCAAATTGTTCTAAAGCAGGAAAAATACCCGCTCTTTCTGCCTGTACAAAAACACAGGTATCAACCACTATTCCCATACGTTTTTAATGTCCTTCATTGATTCACGGGTTTCTTCAATTGTTTTTAGAAAATCTTTTCTATCTTCCTCATCTAATGTAGGTAATGTTAATAAAAATTCTTTAAACCGAGAGGTAGTCATGGAAGGGCGAACGGGAACTATTTTTGCCACTACATCTTTGCCCCGCTTAATATCAAAACTTTGTCCCTGATACCTTACACGATTTAATACATCCGAAAAATGACGTGCTATTTCCGTCACTGATATTACTTGGCTGACCATAAGCATTGCCTCTTATTGAAAATACCGTAAATTCATAAAATCATATTATCATGGAAATAAAATTCTAATCAATAAAATATAGAATATTGTGTTAATAAAGTCGTAAGAAACGTCAAGGGTTCATTAGCCGCCAAGATAATTAGCCAGAGCGACAAACGATTGCACATCGATATTTTCTGGCCGTTGCTGAGGGTCGATGTGAAGCGAATGAAAAACCGTTTCTGGGACTAACTTTTTTAAGGCATTGCGCAATGTTTTCCTGCGTTGAGAAAAAGCATGCAAGACCAACGTTTCAAAGCGTTTAAAGTCGGTTGCTGGATAAGGCAGTTGTTCATGCGGCATGAGGCGAACAATAGCGGAGTACACTTTAGGACTTGGATAAAAAGCATCCGGTGGCACGGTGAATAATTTTTCGACCCGACAATAATATTGAGTCATCACGCTTAGTCGGCCATACGTTTTGCTGTTGGGAGCAGCCACCATTCGATCAACTACCTCTTCCTGCAGCATAAAGTGCATATCTTGAATATGCGCACGGAATTGCAGTAAATGAAAAATCAGCGGCGTTGAAATGTGATAAGGTAAATTGCCTACGACTCGTATTTTTTGATGGTTGATGGCTAAAGTCGAGAAATCGAATTTTACGGCATTTTCGCAATAAAGATCGAGTTGGCCGAACGGTTCGCAAGTACTTTTGAGCGGTTGAATTAAGGAACGATCCAACTCAATAGCGGTTATTTTTTTAGCCCCCGACAGTAATGCCGTCGTGAGCGCGCCCAGTCCTGGGCCTATTTCAACGATAAGGTCTTTTTCTGTCGGTTGAATATGGGCGATAATCTCATCGATGATGGATTCGTTTACCAAAAAATTTTGGCTAAATTTTTTCTGAGGGCGATGAGAAATTTTATCCATGCAAAGAAGTTGTCTGCTTTTTTGTAGTAGCAGTTTGTAAGTATTTTTGATGTAGTTTCAAAATAACTGGATCCAGTTGAGAAATCGATTCGTTATTTTCAATGACATCATCGGCAAATTTTAGTCGTTCTTCATCGGATGCTTGTGTTTGCATAATCATTGCGATTTGAATTGCATCGAGTTGATCGCGCATTTTTAATCGGTCGATTTGATCAGATTTCGGACACGTCACAACGAGAATGCGATCAGCAATAGATCGTGGATCGGGTAACGTTTCAATTAAGAGCGGAATCATGAGGAGACAATAAGGGGAAAGGGCCATTTTTGCTCGAGTGCGCAAAATATCATAAGTGGCGGGATGTAATAGATGTTCCAAGAAAAGCTTCGCATTATTATCCGAAAATATTTTCGCCCGGAGCCATTTTCGATTGAGGCGTCCCTCAGTATTTAACACTTCTTTACCAAAACGCTTAACGATTTCATTGAAATACGGCGTATGGGGCTCAACCAGTTCCCGAGTAATTTGATCGGCATCGATGATATCGATGTTAAAATGTGAGAAAAGGCTAGCAATGGTCGTTTTCCCCGATCCAATACCGCCTGTTAATGCAACAACAAAATCAGACATTAGCCCACGTAATACCAAAAAGTTGTAAATAGTCTCGTGTAATATCAAAGCCCCAGATAGCGCCAACCCAAATGGTTATGGCAATAAAAGGAGCATAGGGGATCGGTGTTTTTCTGGATTGTTTTTTAGCAAATAATACCGATGATCCTACAATCAGTCCGAGCAAGCTGCTGCAAAGAACGATGAATGGGAGCAGTTCCCATCCTAGCCATGCGCCGCTGGCTGCGAGTAATTTAAAATCGCCCTCGCCAATGCCTTCTTGATGCGTGATCAGTTTGAATAGCTTGTCGATTACCCAGAAAAATGAATAACCAAAAATAGCGCCCAAAATAGCGTCGTGCGTTGTTGTAAAGAAATTCCAGCAGTTAAATAATAAACCCAGCCACAAGAGTGGGATTGTTAAAACATCTGGGAGAATTTGATGTTCAATATCAATAAAGCTAATCACAATTAAAAACCAGGTGAGTATCAGCACAGCTAGCAATTCATAAGAGGGTCCAAACTCTAATGCGGCAATGACGGATAAAACCATCGAGATGATTTCGACCAAAAAATAGCGCAAGGGGATGGGCGCTTGACAAAAGGCGCACCGACCTTTGAGTAAGAGATAACTGATGATTGGGATATTGTGCCATAAATGTAATTTGGCATAACATTTCGGGCAATGTGAAGCAGGATAAAGTAAATTATATTGTGTGATGGTTTCTTCAGCTGGCGTGCTTTGATTCAGATAGTCCATGCACTGCTGGTGCCAATTTTTTTCCAGCATAACCGGCAGACGGTGGACAATCACATTTAAAAAACTGCCTACAATCAATCCGAGCGCACTGACCAATAAAATATACAACCCTGTATGGGCTGCGATATATTCGAACATTTACACCACCATACCTAATTTGACTATCGGCAGATACATTGCCAAGACAATGCTCCCGACCACTAAACCCAACAATCCAATGATCAGCGGTTCGAGCATTTGTCCTAATAATTCAACAAATTGCTCAATCTCCTGTTCGCGAATCTCGGCGATCTTTTCCAGCATGTCGTCGAGTTTACCTGCTTCTTCACCAATAGCAACCATTTGGATTATTTGATCCGAAAAAAGTTGTGTTTCTTGTAGTGTTTCATGAAAGGTTAGGCCTTGTTGTAGGGCGTTATAAGCGTGTTGTAGATTGATTTTAAAGGTGTGACTGGAGAGGGTTTCCGTGATCAAAGAAAGCGCTTTGGACAGCGGAATCCCAGCCGATAAAATCGTGGATAAATTTTGACAGAATCCTTGTATGATTGTTTTTTTGTATAGGTTGCCGAAGAGAGGGCAGTTTAATCGGAAACGATCTGCCCAGACGAGATAGCGGGGTGAATATTTTTTGAGCTCATGAAAAGTGAAAAGCCCGATGATCAGTAATGGGCCGATTAGCCAGCCGCCATGAATGACGAATCCCGCACTATCAATAAAAAATTGGGTGAGCGCCGGTAATTGCCCACCCAAATCGGCGAACAAGTTCGCAAAGGCAGGGATGACGAAAGTAAACATAAACAGGATGGTTAGACAGGCGGTGATGAGCAATAAAATAGGATAAAATAAGGCCCGTTTTATTTTAAGATAAAATTGATGTTTTTTTTCCCGACAGGAAACAATGCGTTTCAACATCATTTCTAAGGTGCCTGAGGTTTCTCCTGCTGCGATGAGGGCGCAGGTGATTGCATCAAACTGAACTGGGAAATGCTCGAGCGCTTCGGAGAGTGAGAGACCTGTTTCGATCAATTGGCGAACTGTCTTAAATAAATTTTTTTCAAGATTAGTTTGAGCGGTTTCGCTGATCATTTGTAAAGTTTGTAAGAGTGAAATGCCGGCTGAAAATAATACAGTTATTTCGCGCAATCGCTGCGTGAGGGTGTTTTTTTTAAGGCTGTTTTTCGGCCATAGTTTCTTTAACATAGCGCCATGTCATCTCCTCGATCAAACACAATACGCGCAGCTTCTTGCCAAGAAATGATGCCCGCTTTCACTTGTTCGAGCGCGGTTTGTTGGAGCGTCATAAAATAGGGCGTGATATTCTTTTGAGTAGGATCCATTAAATAGTCACTGATGAGCGATTCATGCAGGGGTAATAGCTCATGAATAGCCAGGCGTCCAGCATAGCCTTGTTCGCACTGATCACAGCCAGAGGCTTGAAAATAAGGGAGATCTGGATCTAAAGCGAATTGTTGTATGATTTTTGAAGGGAGTGACTGAGGTTGCTTGCAATAGGGGCATAACTTTCTAACCAGGCGTTGCGCGGTGACTAAAGTAATTGCGCTCGCGATGTTATAAGGCTCAATGTGCATATTGCGCAAACGCGTCAGCGTACCTAACGCGTGGTTGGTATGTAGTGTTGATAAAACAAGGCGACCGGTTTGTGCGGCGCGAATAGCAATGTCGGCTGTTTCTGTATCTCGTATTTCTCCGACCATGATGATATCGGGATCTTGACGTAAAAAAGCACGCAATGTATTGGCGAAAGTGAGTCCTGCTTTTGGATTGATTTCGACTTGATTAACGCCGCTGAGATGAATTTCAACGGGGTCTTCCACGGTGGAAATATTTTTCTCCGAACTGTTGAGCGCTTGCAGAATCGCATAAAGCGTCATAGTTTTTCCACTGCCTGTTGGGCCAGTAATTAAAATTAACCCGTGGGGTTGATGAATGGCTTGCGTGAGCAATTTTTTTTGGTGATCAAGTAAGTGAATTGTTTCGAGATTTCTCAATTTTTTATCGCTGTTTAATAAGCGTAAGACCATTTTTTCGCCATACAATGTTGGACAACTATTGACGCGGATATCCATGGAAATTTTTTGTGAGGTCACGATTTTGCAGTGGCCATCTTGGGCAATACGTTTTTCAGCAATATTAAGATTTGCCATGATTTTCAATCGCGCAATTAAGCGTTGCGCTAGTTCACGGGGTGGTTTAGTGATTTCGTATAACAATCCATTCTGACGAAAACGAATTCGGTAATCCGTCGCATAAATCTCGACATGAATATCCGAGGCGTTTTTTTGAACCGCTAAGTCAACAATATAATTGATAAATTTTACGACGGGTTCATCGGGCAAGTCGATGGATTCTTGCGCGAGCGCGACTGTTGATCGTTGCTGCGTTGTTGAATAGTGGTGTAGTAACTGCGTTTCATAGGAAGTGCTAGTTTGGCGAATGCATTGTTTGAGTTCATCGAAATTCACCAGTAACGGCTGGACGACACATCCCGTCAAAAACTGTACGGTATTGATGGTTTGTCGATCGCTGGGATCAGCCATGGCTAAATCCAACTGCATATGGGCGCGACTTATGGGGAGAACAAGTGCCTCTTCAAGGAGCGAATAGGGTAATAAAGAAAGCAAATTTTCATCGCGCGTAATTTTTGCTAATGGGACGATCGGCAATTGCAATATATTGGATAATAGCTGTGATACATGCGCCGCTGAAATAATTTTTTTATCGGCTAAATAACAGAGCAAGCTTTTTCCTTGAAGGTTGATTTTTATTTGCTGTAGCGTATCGATATCAAGTAAGCGTTGATCAAGTAATTGCTGTTCGATGGCGTTCATTCAGCCTCCTTTTATAGTCTCATTTTTAGCCTGTGTGGACATCCGTATTATCTGTAGATGCTCGGCATGTCATGTCCTTGCCATGCTTTCATTAGTGTTATCCAACGGCAGCAACCGCTAGATTCAATATTAACCCTATTGTCCAAAATTCAAATTTCTCACTTTTAATCTTTGCAAATGCCTGCATCGAGACACGTCCCGCTGACGGCCCACTGACTGCCGACGGCATCAGGCGTCAACACGTACGTGTATCCACCAGCAGCAGTAGTGGCAGTAGCAGTGATAACGCCTTGTTGAATATCTAATTGAGCCAGATTTTTTGTAGCAGCTGGCGCCGCGGGGATGTTATCGATCCCACAGGCTAATTCAGCGATGGGATCACCTTCTTGAAGCGCTAAAGCCACAGCCATTTTATAAGGTGTTGTTGCCATGATTACTTCAGTGAATCGAGCGCGTCGCAAATAGTGTTGATAAGAGGGGATCGTAATAGCGGATAAAATGCCGACAATCGCGATGACGATCAATAATTCCATGAGCGTAAAGCCTTGTTGAGCTGTCTGTGAAGACATATTATTTTCTCCGTATTTTTTAAAATCGTGATTTTTAAGTGGCAGCCTTTTTAGGGGCGCTCAAAGCATCGTATTTAAAATATCAATGACAGGGGCATATTTTTTGCTGCTGTGGCAAGGCATAGAGAGTGAAAAAAAACAGAGAAAATGCAATGTGCATGAAGAAGGATTATTTTTATCTCAAAATCCAAATCAAAGCAATAAAAATCTCGTAACATAGATTTTTCAGGATTAAGCGGTATTGGTATTGTGCCGCTTGCGCGAACACCATTATGCGTTCCGGACGGTTAGGTTTATTGTGAGTCAGCTCGCCCCCTTTTCTTCGGTTATATGAATTATGAGTCAACGTTGCTCTTTTTATCCCCTAAATCATCCTCCTTCGGTTAGGTTTATTATGAGTCAACTCGGCGCACAAAAAATATGCGATAAGAAATTTTTCCTTAACTTTTCCTTAAGATTTCGCTGTTACACTATTAAGCTGAAAATAATGTCAAATTGAAAATTATTTTCATTTTAATAAACCAAGATTATTTATATGTAAGGAGTATTTATGCAATCTATACAAGGCGTAACACAAAACGACAAGTTAACAGGTGAAGTGCCACCCCCAGCGGAATCATCGGCAGCTGGAGATGCAGTAGTAGTGCCACTAGTAACAGAAAGCGCAAGCGTGCCTCGAGCCCCAACACCGGGACCATCGTCAGACGCAGAAGCGTCCACCAGACCAGAGGTACCATCAACCGAAGCGCTACCAGTAGCTGTGACCTCAGGTGCAGCCGTGCAAGAAGATAAAAGCGAGCAAGTTATTACAGAGATCACAAGAGCAACTGGATTAGGTGCCCTGTTTAAAAGAGAAGGGAGTGTTAAACTCAGTGATTTTAATTTAGTCATCCACCAGGGCATAATCGACACCGTTGCAGCATATAACACAGCGAATGGCACACAAATCGACCTTGGTAAATCAAGCCAACAAGATATATCTCGGTGTCTTCAGTCACCGCAATTTGCTGCTTTTAGACAATACGCGCAAATGGTGGTCGTGTTGAATGAATACCATCAACATCTTCAGAACCTTAGTTACAAAGCGACAGGTAAAAATAAGCTAGAGTTAGACGATAAATTAAATCGTGTAGGTGGACTGTTAAATACCTTAGTTGGCGCACAAGTTGTGAAAGAGTCAGCAGTGCCTGAAGGGGAGAAGAAATCAATAGCAGAACGAATTGCCGCTGTTCGTGGTCAGCTTTATGGTGATAAAAATAAACCAACTGATTTACTGAGAGCGCTTCAACAACATCGGCATAAGGCGTTCGATGTTTTTTGTGCTATTTTGTCATGTTTTACGGTTATCGTTCCCCTTGTCCGTTTGGGACTTCACGGCAGTCCACTCTGTCGCACAAAAGGAGAGGTTGTTGCGAGTCAGCTTAAGGAAGCAGCTGATTCCGTGGCAAAAATTGAAGGACCTCAACGTAGATAATTTGTTGTTGTAATAAAAAAGGGGGAGTTTTCCCCCTTTTTTTGTTTCACAAATTTTTCAATTTTTGAATATTTGTTGTAAGATGTATCCTAAAATATGTGAAATAAAATAATTGAAGAGTCTGATATGATAATGATGGTCAGGTTTTCTAAAAACATGGCTGAAGACTTAGATCTTTCTCGAGAAAAATTTCTTAAGAAATATTTTGCTGATATGCTTGGCTTAACAAAGCAAAAGGGATATTTTAATGATGTTATAACAGAAGTTTTTGATTCCTTCGTTGCCGCATCTGACAAAGATCCCACCGCTGCACCAGGCGCTGATTCCTCCATTAGCCATTATTATGTTAATGGACGTGGATATGACGGATGTTACACAGGGGGGCAATTGGGGCTTGATGGAAAGCTGAGTAAAGGAACGCTTGATAAAACTCTTCACTATGACCAAAACAGTGGCTTTCGCAGATGGGATCCGAAAAAATTCAGCGAACATGCCGCCTTTTTTCCGCAAGTGCTTGCGGGAGATCCACCCATATTCTACCTCTCTTCATTACCGGATTTGTATAAATCTACAGAATACCAAACGCTCAAGTGCTTTGCAGAAATGCTAAAAAGTTTAGAAGATTATGCGAAAGATTTGGGAATAAAGGATAATCTGACAGATCAAGCGAACGCAACTGAGCAAGAAATGACTGCAACCGAACCAGCAGAAAAGCCTATTGGAAATGATTCAAAAGACACTCCACAAAAAAAAGAGGCGAGTCTTTTGGATCAAAAGAGAGCGGTTGTTAGGCAGCTATTAGCGGCACTGAGAGGGACGCCGCCCGTTGCTACTTCTTCGACGACAGTAGACGCGCATCCTTCAACAACAGGTTCCGACTCTTCTGCACCCGCGAACACAACAACTCCATCAACAGAAGCGGCAGGTCAAACTGGCGCACGATATGTTAGCCAAGAAATGCAGCGTCGACTAGAGCGATGCCATGAGGTGCTCACAAATTCAGAAAACAAGAAAACATTAGAAACACATCGGCATCCGGCGTGGGATAAGTTCTTAGCTTTCTTTCGCTCTCTTTGGATGGGTCGTAATCGAAGAGAGCTCAATCGTCAAGATTACAATGGACATGGCTGGACTGGAAGTGCTACTCGTGGCGGAGAATTGGCGAGGCAGTTGAGTGCGCTATGCCAACCGAAAGAGAAGCTTCCTTCTGCACCCACAGCTTCTCCAGATGAAAAGTCTTCACCGCTGATGAGGAAATCACCTTCCTGAATTTTGGATAAGGGGTTTTAGGTCAACACAATCATTGTTCTGTGCGATGAATGTTCGAGATTGAGCACCCACAAAGGCCGCCCGAGAGACAGGGATGCTGATTAAGCGCGACTACTTTTTTTCTGGGTCCCGCAGCCACGGGATGACATTCGATAGCTTATTCCAATTTTAGATGCGCTTACCGTGCTCTCATTATGCGAACCCTTGATCCTCCATGCGCTGCCAGCTAGAATACGCTTTTTTTATGATATGAAATTTATGCGCGACACCATTTATTCTACCAAAACCTTATCCCATTTTTTTTATGCGATTTTAATTTTGCATGTTGTGCTGTGGACGTTTTCGCCTTTATGGATTCGCAATGCTGTTTCGCATGATGTCATCGAAGCCTTCGTATGGGCGCAACAGCTCGATTGGGGCTATGATAAAAATCCGTGGGTGATTGGCTGGTTGACCAGGCTCGGTATTTTTTTAACGCATGGTCAAAGTGAAGGCGGTTATTATTTTATTCAACAAGTCTGGATCGCGCTCGGTTTTTGGTCGGTTT
>MGXH01000077.1 GCA_001801305.1 Gammaproteobacteria bacterium GWE2_42_36 | reverse complement strand
CTTATTATTTATAATTATCATTATTGATGACTTAACTAAAGTGAAATATAGCTTGTTATACAAAATTCCCCACTAAAATCTAATAGCTCTATGTTTTTTTGAGTGGGTAACAAAATAAATCATACTGCGGCTCATGTTCGTCATTGCGAGGAGCGCGGGCGACGAAGCAATCCAGTCCTCCGTCATCCCGCGGGATGACGGCCTTACCCACTCAAAACAACATAGAACCAATTTAAGGTAACGAGCTCGAAATAAGTTTTTAACTACAATGAAGAAAGCGGCAGGAGGCACACCTAGATATTTTATTTTCCGCCAACAATAAATCGATCATCTTTATCTAGGCACCAGGCGGTTTTATGCCAGAGGAAACAACAGCATCTAACGAGGAAGTAGCGCTCCCATTCAATAATCCTGCGCTTTTTTGTGATTTCTCATACCAGAGAGAATACAACTCATACACTTTATCTAGCGTTTTCGATGAAACGGATTCTGGCAGTTGCTCCCCAACAGGCTCATATAAAAACATTGTTTCTGCTACTTCCTCTGACGAGTCATCAACGAGCGCTTGTATTGAGCTAATAATGCTAGGGTCCTCTGCTATTTCTTGCTCTTCTGCCTGCTGCGGGTCCTGCGGACATAAATCACCCTCATCCTGACCAACATCCACTATCGATGGCAGTGCTCGTTCAACCTCTCGAGCGAGTGCTTTAAAATACGCCGATTCTACAGATAATGAATCGCTTTTTTGCCCTAAAAGCTTCGCCTCTAACGACTCGTGTAATGAAAATGTCATAAAAAATTTCCTCTGGTTATTATTATCACGAGCTTTACACTTTGCGAAACTCGTTTTTTGAATAAATTTTTATTGGCTTGTTCTTTCTCTATACCGCCATGTCAGCACTAAATCAACAAATACCATCAGCATATTGAGCGCATAAAGATAAATCACTTTATCTCGCGGGCCTGTTAAATTAAATAAAATACCGAAAAAATATCCTACAAAAATAACCATAAGAAAGAGAATGCTTTTCCCTTGTGATTTTTTTGTCTTCCATAATTTGTAAATCGATGCGGGCCAGGCAAGTCCAAAACAAATCAACATCATCGCTTCGAAATAAACCGACATCATTTTCTCCTTTTGTAATTAACCTGAGTTCGGGATAAGAAAATGGTTTTTTCCTGAATTGCTTCGCCGCTTACGCGTCTCGCAATGACAGTGAACAGAGACTCAATCCTATTTTGTCTTTCCTGCACTGTCATCCTGACGCATCCCTCCAATTCTCTTTTCTTCCACTCGACAACCCAACTGTCCTGCCGAAAGTTTTGCCGTTACAAAATCCCCTATTTTTACCGCCTCGACATCGGTAATTGCTTGCCCATTCTCATCCATCAAAATCGAATAGCCTCGCTCAAGGGTTGCTAGCGGGCTCATCGCATGTAGCGCACGCGCCAGCGATTGCACTTGTGATTTTTTATCATCGAGCAATCGATATTGCGCTGACAATAATCGGGCAAACAAATGATCGAGCTTTTGATTTTGCGCTTCGACCTGACGTAACGGATGTGCCTGCTGTAATCTTTTTTGAAGCCACACGATATTTTTTTGATAATCGCCCAACTGGTTATTAACTGCAAAAATTAAGCGTTTTTCATATTGTTTTAATTGTTCGAGTAATTTATTTTTGTCAGGACTTACCATTTCGGCAGCAGCTGAAGGTGTCGGCGCGCGATAATCCGCGACAAAATCGGCAATCGTAAAATCGACCTCATGGCCAACACCTGTCACGATCGGAATTTGACTCTTAAAAATCGCTCGCGCAACACGCTCTTCATTAAACGACCATAAATCCTCGAGTGAGCCGCCTCCTCGCACTAACAACAATACATCACATTCAGCTTGCTCATTGGCTATTTCAATCGCACGAACAATTTGATCAGCCGCTTCTGCACCTTGCACTAACGTTGGATAAATCATGATATCAATATACGGCGCTCGTCTTTTTAAAACGCTTAATACATCTTGGATCGCCGCACCCGTTTTTGATGTAACCACACCAATGCGCTGAGGATAACGCGGAATCGGTTTTTTATGTCGCTCGTCAAATAAGCCTTCTTTGAATAGTTTTTCTTTTAATTGCTCAAATGCACGTTGCAAAGCGCCCGAGCCTTGTTCTTCGAGATAATTGACGATCAATTGAAATTCGCCACGCGCTTCATAAATGCTTGCTTTCGCACAGGCCAATACGTGCATACCATCTTTCGGCTGAAAGCGAGTTTGCTGATTGCTCGATCGAAACATCGCACAACGAATTTGTGCGGATTCATCTTTGAGTGAGAAATACCAATGCCCTGATTGGGGTCGAGAAAAATTAGAAATTTCGCCTGTCAACCAAACATGTGAAAAATGTTGCTCGACAATTTCTCGCGTCAAACGAACAAAATCGCTGACAGGATAAATGGGCTGATCGGTTAGTGGGCGTTGAGTGATCATAAATATTATATTGAGATATAAGCAGGGCACGCATCAGCGTGCCCCTACTGCTGTCCTCTACTTTGTAAGCTCAGTGGCGTATTTTTCAAAAAACGCTCGAACGAGTTTCAGTAATTTTTCTTCACTCATTTTAGCGCCGCGCAACGTTTGCTCGTGTGATAACACTTCTTCATTTAAATCTGCCGATAAATTCGTGACCGCGGTAATACCAATCACTCGCAAACCGCAATGCCGTGCAACCAATACCTCTGGCACTGTCGACATACCCACGAGATCTGTCCCCAAAGTACGAAACGCCTTGATTTCCGCTGGCGTTTCAAAGGCTGGGCCAAGCGCTGCAAGATAAACACCTTGATATAAAGAAATATTGATCTCTTTCGCCAGGGTTAATAATTTGGCGCGCCATGTCGGATCGTACGCATCGGTCATAGGATAAAATCGAGGTCCGAACTCATCGTCGTTCAAACCAACCACGGGATTAATTTGAGTGAAATTAATATGGTCTGTAATCAAACAAACCTCTCCAGCCGGTACTTCTTTACGCAAAGATCCTGCTGCATTCGTCACAAGCATCGTATGGCATCCTAACTGCTTCAACATGCGCACTAACATTTTAATATTATCCGTACTCGTTCCTTCATATAAATGGACGCGGCCACTTAAGCAAACCACCGGAACCCCATTCAATTCGCCTAAAATTAAAGCGCCGGAATGCCCTGCGACTCGACTCACGGGAAAATGCGGAATATCCTGATAAGAAATTCGAATCGGATTTTCGATCGCATCCGCCAAAGGCCCAAGACCTGACCCTAAAATAATACCGACTTTGGCTCTAAATCCGCCGCTTTTTTGATCGATAGCCGCAGCGGCTTCCATAAACTTTGCATAAAAAGTCATCATCACTTCTCCTGTTTTTTTCAGTTTAATTACCTATCAGTTAAATACTCTGGCCCAAATGAACGAACCAATAAGGTATCAAATAAAACGGTTTCATATTTTCCATCCCGATTACACAAATGAACTTTTGTGTCAGGCAGTGAAAATTCTCGGATTCTTTGTCGACAAGCACCACAAGGCACTAACGGCTCTTCAACATCACCCACCACTAAAATTTCTTTAATCTTTTTTGCGCCGGCTGTGATCATCGCACTGATCGCGGAAGATTCTCCACAAAGCACCATGCTATAACTCGCATTTTCAATATTACATCCTGAATAAAATTGGCCATCATCGGCTAAAATGCAAGCACCTACTCGAAACTTAGAATAGGGACAATACGCGTTTTCTTTAGCCTTTGATGCTAATTCAAACATTTTTTTGACATGGTCTGTCATGGTTTTCGATCTCCTCTTTTTAGTTATCGTTCAATTTCACACTGGATCCTGCCATTGCGGGATGACAAAAAAATAATCGGGCCACTCTTATCTCTCAAAAATAACTCATCAATTTTAAGAGATGAAAAAAAACAATCGCCAACGTTGCGCAAACCGGTACCGTAATTAACCACGATAAAATAATATTACGAATCACGTTTAAATTTAAGGCGCCAATACCTTTGGCTAAACCAACACCTAAAACACCCCCCACCAAAGTTTGCGTGGCAGAAACAGGAATGCCGGCACTTGTAGAAAAAATCACGGTGCTTGCCGCCGCTAAAGTTGCTGCAAAAGCACGACTAGGCGTTAGCGCCGTAATCCGTTCGCCGACGGTTTCAATCACTTTTCGCCCATACATCAATAAACCCGTTACAACACCAAAACACCCCAGCGCCATGAGTCCATACGTAATCGTATGAGAGGCGGAAAACAGCGGCTGATGAGTCACGATGTTCACGATCGCGATAATCGGGCCAATCGCCACACCCACATCATTTGAGCCGTGCGCAAAAACCATCGTGCATGCCGTAAAGCCCATTAAAATCCCAAATAACTTTTCAATATACTGATAACACTCATGTCGAGAAGCATTTTGAACCAATTGAATTCGGCGGGAAAAAAACCGGCCCAACAACATCACCGCTAATCCGGTTAAAATAATAATACCGGTACGTTCTAAAAAAGAAGGTTTATACCCGAAATGACTGAGATCCCGTAAAATCGCCATCAACGCAAACACAACACCCACAAAGAAAAAATAAATCGGCATGTATTTTTTGACATTACGACACGGATCATCGGCAGCCAAAATGGTTTTACTCACCAAAACAAATAAAAAATAGCCGAATAATCCCGCAATCATAGGAGAGCAAATCCAGCTGATTGCAATCAATTGCACGGTATGCCAATGAATCGCATGAATGCCTAAAACAACGGCTCCAAAACCAATAATGGCCCCGATAATGCTATTAGTAATTGAAACAGGCATGCCGATCGCACTGGCAAAAATAATCCAACTCATCCCAGCAATCAATGTCGCTAGCATACCCTCGACTAGAATTTGTGGAGAATCAGAAAACAATTGTGTATTGATAATGCCATTACGAATGGTGTCCGTCACATGAACACCGCCTAAAAACGCGCCGGCAAATTCAAAGACAATCGCAATAAGCATCGCCTGACGCACTGAAATCGCCTTCGACCCCATTGTGGTACTCATCACATTCGCTAAATCATTAGCGCCGACGCCCCACGCCATAAAAAGGCCGATTAAACAAGCAACCAGAATAACGACAAAATGGTATTCCATGCAAACGCCTCACCTTAACGAGCGATTAAAATTTGCAATCCATCTCCAATCCGCTGAGAGTATCCGGCAATATCGCCGGTCCATTCGATGATTTTATATAAAAAGATGACGCTCACCGGCGGCATTTCATTTTCTAACTCAAACACAACTTGCCGCACTTTAATTTCTAACTGATCGGCTTCTTGCTCGATACGATGCAGTTCGTTGACCATTCCTTCGACCACCTGCACTTCTTTCCCTCGAAATCCCGCTTCGGAAATTTCATCTAATTCAGAAATCGTTTTATATGCCTGATGCGCCGCTTCGACGCAACGTTGCAAAAACTCAAGATAAAGTACTTTTAATTGTTCGGGAAAAACCATTTTACGGCCGATGATAATGCCGGAAATGTCTTTGGCGCGATTCGGCACCATGTCTTGTCGTGCCACCAACTCTAATACATCCGATCGTTGCACCGGCATGAATAATCCTTTAGGCAAATGTAACCGAAGATCTCTTTTTAAAGAGTCGGCCGCGTGCTCTAAATCAACGATTTTTTGGCGCACTTGAGTCGCTGTTGTCCAATCGCCTTGCATGCTGGCAGTGAAAAAAGGAATGAGCTCATGGCAACATTCATAGCCTTTTCGCATATGTTGTTGTAGTGGACGAATAGGAGATCGGCCAAAAACTTGAAAAAGGGGGATGGCGGGCATGATTTTTTCCTCCGGTTCTCAATCGCCGTGGCAGTATATCGACAATCAAAAAACTTGTCGTTAATTATTTTTATGTTTCTCTATCTTTCGCAAAAAAGGTATACTGCGCGCCCATAGATATCATTATTTTTTCGAGAATACACTTATGCAAAAACATCAACATCCCAGACCGATTGCCTTACTTATACTGGACGGCTGGGGTTATCGCGAAGCCGTGGAATATAATGCTATTGCAAAAGCTAACATACCGAATTTTCATCGGCTTTGGAACACTTATCCCCATACGTTAATTCAAACCTCTGGTTTAGCGGTCGGATTACCTCGCGGACAAATGGGTAATTCCGAAGTCGGTCATTTGAATTTAGGCGCGGGACGTGTCGTTTATCAAGACATCACTCGCATTACAAAATCCATTGAAGATGGCGATTTTTTCAAAAATCCTGTGCTATGCCAAGCCGTCGATGATGCCGTCAAAAACGATAAAGCGGTTCATGTCCTCGGATTACTATCGCCGGGAGGGATTCACAGTCTCGATACACACATTGATGCGATGATGCGTTTGGCCGCGAGTCGTGGTGCAAAAAAACTATATATGCATGCTTTTTTAGACGGTCGAGATACGCCCCCTAAAAGTGCTGCGACATTCATTCAACATTTAGAAAACGTCTTCACTGAAATTGGCACAGGCAAAATCGCCACGCTACAAGGTCGGTTTTATGGCATGGATCGCGATCAGCGCTGGGAACGCGTCAAAGCAGGTTATGATTTATTAACCCTCGGTGATGCTGCTCGCATAGGCAAAACCGCGTTACTCGGCCTGGAGGCCGCTTATACTGCCGGTGAAACCGATGAGTTTGTAAAACCTACGAGCATTCACGATGAACAGGAAAAACCCATTGTCATTGAAGATGGCGATAGCGTGATTTTCATGAATTATCGATCGGATCGTGCACGCGAAATTACGCATGCATTTAATGATGTTGAATTT
>MGXH01000076.1 GCA_001801305.1 Gammaproteobacteria bacterium GWE2_42_36 | reverse complement strand
GTCCAACCCGCAGTTAATTGTTCGATGAGTCTAAAATGTGTAATGGAGGTGTCTTGAAATTCATCGATCAGAATATGTTGAATTTTATTGTCTAACATCAGCAGGAGATTAGAGGGTTCTTCAGCAGTATCCAGTGTTTTTAAAATGGTTTGAGCCAATTCAATGAAGTCGGTTTCATGATTTTCCTGAAAGGTTAGCATCAATTGAGCTGTTGCAATAGGCAGCAATTCAAATAAGGCGAGTAAGAGGGCCCACTCTGATTCTGTGTAGCGAAGGGGCGGCAGATTTTTTAATTCAATCAAGGTTTCTCGAAATATTTCATGCGCTTGCAGTGTTTCGATCAGTGCTTTTAGGTTAGCTTTCTGTTGTTTGAAAAATTCTGCTTCTATTTTTAATTTACTCTCTGGGAAACCCACTGCTTTATTAAGACTTTTTCGCCACGTGTTTTTATCCGTTAGTAGTAATTGCGCGATACCTCGCCAGATTTCTTTACCCGCCAATGAGTGATCTGGAAAATTTTCGCAGGCAGCCAAGGCTTGGATCGGAGAATCCTTTTCGATGTGTTGACTCGCAAACCGCAAAAGCGGTAATAGTTCATCTGGAAATGTTTCTGGCAGATGATGCGAAACATAATCGTGTAAATTATTCAGGCAATCTTGATTGATGGAGAGCAAGGAGTTTTCTAATTTTTGTCGGGATTGTTCAGGATCTAATCGTGTTTGATGGTGTGTATATACAATGTGTGGTAACCATTGATCTCGTTTAGCCAGCATTTCGATGAGCAGTTTTTCCACTTTATCGAGACGATTGTCAAGGTGTAATAGCAATTGTGTCAGGGCTGTTTTCCAAGGCAATGCCTGATCGGTTAAAGCCGATAGTAAATTTCGAACCGCTTTTTGATAAAGCGTTTTTGCATTTTCGTTGATGTTTAATTGGGAACCGAAATGAGAGATCAATGGGGTTTGTTGGATGAGGCTCGTGCAGAATGCATCAATTGTCTGAATTTGTAATCGATTCGGATTATCGATTAAATGCCAGTGATATTGCGCATCGTTTTTTAAGGCGTTTTTGGCCAGCATCCAAGTTTTTTGTGCATGGGATTCTGAGGGGGGTTCATTGGATTCGGCGGCTTTTTGCAAGGCCTGAATAATCCGAGCGCGCATTTCAAAGGCCGCCTTTCGAGTGAAGGTGATCGCCAGAATTTCTTCGGGTGTTTTGACGCAGGAGAGTAAACGCAAAAACCGCTGTGTCAGCAATTCCGTTTTGCCGGAACCCGCAGGCGCTTGAACAATGAAAGATTGCGTGGGGTCTAATGCTTTGTCACGTTCTCGTTGATCAGAAATCGTCATAAATGTAAAACCTATAATCGGGTCAGATTCTTGACGATTACGGCGCTTTTTGCAATGAGAGTTTTTGAAAAGTGCATGAGAGCGCATAGATTTGGGTAAAACGTCCAAACTTAATTGAGTGGGAAGCGTATTTCGCGTTAAGCTTACAGCCTTTATCTTATCGAGTCGGAGAATTGTTATGTTGCCTTGTTTTACAAAAATGCATCGTCAGCCCGCGGTTGTCATTATGCCGGTTATTAAATCCCACTTAAAAGCATGGGTTAAATCACAAACGCAATTAATTCAACACTGGGTTCACGAAACAACGTTTAAAGCAGAATCCGGCGAACTCTGCTTGATTCGCGATCAACACGGACAGCTTAAAAAAGTGCTTATCGGTCTTGAAAATGACCAGGATTTTTGGTCGTTTGGCAAATTGCCTCTGTTGTTGCCGGAAGGTGTTTATTGTCTTGAGGATACCGGTTCAGTTTCGATGATTTCTTTATGCTGTCTTGCCTGGGGCTTGGGTAGTTATCAGTTTACCGTATATAAAAAAGCAAAACGCAAAGCCGCGAAATTACTTTTGCCGGCGGGTTGTGATGAAGCATTTGTGAATCATGTGGCTTCTAGTATTCATTGGGTGCGTGATCTGATTAACACACCGGCGAATGACATGACTCCCACTCGATTAGCCGAGGAGGCAAAACAATTGGCGGTGACACATCAAGCGGTGTTTCATGAAATTGTTGGTGAAGAATTACTGGCACAAAATTATCCAGCCATTTATATGGTCGGAAAAGGTAGCGTAGAACAACCGCGTTTGGTCGAATTGCGTTGGGGCGATGAAAAATATCCCAAAGTGACGCTGGTAGGAAAAGGCGTTTGTTTTGATAGTGGGGGACTCGATTTAAAATCTTCGCCCAATATGCTGCTCATGAAAAAAGATATGGCTGGTGCTGCGCATGTGTTGGGCCTTTCGAAAATGATCATGACAGCCCAATTGAAAATTCATTTACGCGTGCTCATCCCGATTGTTGAAAACATGTTGTCTGGGGAAGCCTATCGGCCGGGCGATGTTATTCGTATGCGGGATGGTCAGACGGTTGAAGTCACAAGCACCGATGCTGAGGGTCGATTGATTCTGGCTGATGCACTGACCGAAGCAGTGATCGATAAGCCGGACTTGCTGATTGATTTTGCCTCCCTAACGGGCGCAGCGCGAGATGCATTTGGTGCCGAGATGACACCATTTTTTTCGAACCAGGATGAATTGGCGCAAGCCTTATTGAAAATTGGTAAAGCGATTGATGATCCTGCTTGGTTAATGCCGCTGCATCGACCTTATTTGGATTTTCTCAAAAGTAAAGTCGCCGATTGGATGAATGTTGGTGGTAGGCAAGGTGGGGCGATCACAGCCGCTTTATTTTTGGAGCTATTTATTAAACCGGTGGTCCCTTGGATTCATTTTGACATGATTGGATTTAATCTCAGATCACGTCCGGGTCGACCCGAGGGTGGAGAGGCCATGGGCTTGCGGTTAGTGTTTGAGTATTTGAAGGAGCGGTTTGGTGCTTGAAAGAGACTGTCTCTGCCCCCATATAATAGAAAATGCAAAATAAAAAGGAGCTTCTCTTGGAACAATTTCGCGGAACAACCGTTTTATGCGTACGCAGGAATAAGACTGTGGTGATTGGCGGCGATGGTCAAGTGTCGCTCGGTAATACCGTATTAAAAGGCAATGCCAGAAAAGTCAGGCGATTGTTTAATGATAAAGTGATTGCTGGTTTTGCGGGCGGTACAGCGGATGCCTTTACGTTATTTGAACGGTTCGAAACGAAGTTGGAAATGTATCACGGGCAATTAACACGTGCCGCAGTCGAGCTAGCGAAAGATTGGCGAACGGATCGTATGTTACGAAGATTAGAGGCGTTATTGGCAGTTGCTGATAAGACAACGTCGTTGATTATCACAGGCAATGGGGATGTTGTCGAACCAGAACATAATTTAATTGCGATCGGGTCGGGCGGACATTACGCGCAAGCCGCCGCGAGGGCGCTGATGCAAAATACGGATTTAGCTGCGCGTGACATTGTCGAAAAAAGCTTAAAAATCGCCTCTGAAATTTGTATTTATACGAATCAACATTTAACGATTGAAGAACTATCTTGTGAATAGTAATTAACTGAGAAAAAATTATGTCGAATAAAATTATGACGCTTCAAAAAGACCCGGTGGAAACATCTTTCACCTGTATGATGACGCCCAAAGAAATCGTGCACGAATTAGATCGTTTCATTATTGGTCAAAAAGATGCGAAACGTGCTGTGGCTGTTGCGCTGCGTAATCGTTGGCGGCGCTTACAAGTCGATGAAGAATTGCGTCCAGAAATCACCCCTAAAAATATTTTAATGATTGGTCCGACAGGTGTTGGGAAAACAGAAATTGCGAGACGCTTGGCGCGATTAGCGAAGGCGCCTTTTATTAAAGTTGAAGCTACTAAATTTACGGAAATTGGTTATGTGGGGCGCGATGTGGAATCGATCATTCGTGATTTAGCGGAAATGGCTGTGAAAATGCAGCGCGAAATTGCTATGAATCAAGTGCGACAGCGTGCTGAAGAAGGCGCAGAAGAGCGCATTTTGAATGTGTTAATTCCCAAGCCAAAATTGGGTTTTGGTGTGTCGTCTGAAGAGGCGAAAGATGATTCTGAAACGCGGGCTAAATTTCGAGTTAAATTGCGCAATCATGAATTGGATGATGTGGAAATCGAGATTGAAATTGCCGGGCCAGCGGTCGGTGTTGAAATTATGGCGCCGCCGGGTATGGAAGATATGACGAACCAATTAAGCAGTATGTTTCAGAATCTTTCGATGGACCGTAAAAAAATGCGCAAATTACGTATTAAAGAAGCGGTTCGTTTGATTATCGATGAAGAAGCGGCGAAATTGATTGATATGGAGGCGCTCAAAGCCAACGCGTTAGAAAGTGTCGAACAAAACGGCATTGTATTTATCGACGAAATTGACAAAATTGCTAAACGTGCGGATAAAACGAGCGGTGGGCCGGATATTTCGCGTGAAGGCGTTCAGCGTGATTTATTGCCACTCGTTGAAGGATGTACGGTATCGACTAAATACGGCATCGTGAAAACCGATCATATTTTATTTATTGCGTCAGGTGCGTTTCATATTGCGAAGCCTTCCGATTTAGTGCCGGAGTTGCAGGGGCGATTACCAATTCGTGTTGAATTAAAAGCCTTAACGACGGATGATTTCGTGCGTATTTTAACCGAGCCAAAAGCGTCCTTGGTGGAGCAATATACGGCTTTATTAGCAACCGAAAATGTATCAATTGAATTCTTGCCAGCCGGTATTCGACGTCTCGCTGAAATTGCTTATGAGTTAAACGAGCGGCATGAAAATATCGGTGCGCGTCGATTGCATACCGTCATGGAACGATTACTCGAGACAATTTCATTTGAAGCCAGTGATCGCAGTGGTGATAAAGTCACCATTGATCAACAGTATGTGAATGATCACCTCGAAGCGCTCATGAAGAATGTTGATTTGAGTCAGTATATTTTATAAATCTGACCATTCTGCAATACTTTGCCGAAAAAAATCTGATTATTCGGCAAGATGTTGCAGAATGGTTGTGCAATGAAACGATGTCTTAAATCCATTTTTTTATCAAACTTAAGTGCTTGAATTTTTATTCGTTACCTGAATTTTTAAAAAAATCTTTGAGTTTAATCATTTGGTGCTATACAGTTACACTTAAAATAAAAATGACATAGTAATAATAATTATAAATAGTAAAAGGTGTGGTTATGCAAAGTCAACATTATGAACCCGTTGAAGAGAAAAAACTTTATGAGCTCGTTGGAGAGCTTCCTCCAGAAAGACCTATAGCACAGAATGAATCAAAATCTCTTTGTTTTCCAGAAGAAGCGGCAGGTATTCGAGGAGCAATCAGGCAAAAAAGAGGTGAAAGTCTAGATGAAAAAACGCTGGTTGCTCGTCGTGTGGATATGGGTAAAAAGCAAGATCGACTATTCGTACAGGCGGTGCCTTACCTCCCTTTATTTTCGGCTCACGAATGTGAGCAAATTTTAGGCGATGTGTTTTCTCAATTAAATAACGAAATGCATGCTAAAAAATTAAAAGGAGGTTCTACAGCTTGCGTTGCCTTAACCTGTGGGCGAGAGGTTATTGTATTTAATTTAGGCGATTCACAAGCGGGGATAGTGGTCAATACAAGAGATGGGAAGGTTCAATATCAACCCTTGACGACACCGGATCATGTGGAGGCATTGCATGAAACAACACGGCTTGTGCATGGAGGATATAAACATACAGCTGATATGCTCAGTAGAATTCCAGCTATGACAGCAATTGTTAAGGTTCTGCAGGATGAGGTTAATCATTGTCAAGCCAGTGTTGATACCTTGAGAAGAATGGAAGTACCGCAATTATTTGCGCTTTATGAAAAAGAAGAAGAGTTATCAAGAAGGCAAGAGTTGTTAACAGAAACCAGCAATCAGTTAAGACGTTTTGTGTCGCTTTATATCACATCGAGCAGTGGCTGTTGCTCAATTTCAGATAAAACCATCAGTGTTACTCGAGCGCTTGGAGATGAAGCTTTTGAGGGGGTGGGGTTATCACACACGCCCCGATGTACCCATAAGACGCTGGGCGATGATGTAATGGAAGCTTGTTTTGTTATTGGATCAGATGGTTTTTTGGACGATAATCAGGCTCGTGAAGCAGGCATCGCATTTATTTTGGCTCGTGAAACAGGCTCTTTATCAAAAAAAGTAGATGCTGCAGTGCAGCAAGCCGCAGAAAATAATTTCAAGAAGCGGTATGAAGATGATATTTCCGTTATTGTGCAACAATTATTAGTTGAAAATAATGAAGCGCGATTGTGTTGTATTTTTGATGGGCATGACACGAGTGACGTAGCTGATTATGCTGCGAAAAATATAGGCCGAATTTTTTGGGATGTGTGCAAAACTGTTTTGCAGGGAAAAACATTTAGCGTCGAGCAAGCAGACCAGTTGAATCGAATAAAAAAGGGAATGCCGACTGCGGAACAATTTCGTGAAGCGAGTAAAACGAAACTCGGATGGCGCCCACAAGTTTTGAAAGACATAGAATTTTGGTTACGGAAATTTGAATTATCTAAGAATGATCCTCCTGCCGTAAAGTACGCCGTGTTTTTAATACTTCGCTCTTTGCTTCAGCAAGCTCAGCGAGATGTTGATGTTCAGAAAAAAGATAAACGAAAAGGCGTTGTGAATGATTTACTCGACAGACTGTCAGCGCTAGGCGTTATTGAACAAAGACTGGCGACACCAGCAGCTCTCGCTGCTGGATTAATGCATACTTTTTTAAACTGTTTTTCGGGGACGCTTTTTCGAATTTTCCCTGAAGTAAGGCTGGCAGAGCAATCTTCCAATGGCTTTTCAATCATGGTGCCTGGTGTACAACCGACACACCGTATTATTCAGCGAGCGCTAACACCTGCAGCCCCATCTCCTGATTTAGGGCTTGAACCAACAGCATCGCTACCTCTCGGCAGTGGCGAGGAGGGTGATAAATTAACGCAAGCCGTTGCGCTACATGTTCCTATAGGTATTAGAACTCCCCCAGAATCGCCCGTAGGCGCTGGGCTTCAAGATGGTAGCGAGAGTAGTGATAGCACTCCTAGTTTAATGATGCCTACTCTTGCCTAATAATCCTGAGTTCTGGATAAGAAATAGAGAAGTAATGTATTGTTATTTTTAATTCCGATCGTAGAGGCATGCTAAACCTCGAGGACGTCTATGATTTTTGGGCGACCACAAGGGTTGCCCCCTACGAATTCATCACACAATACAATGATTGCGTTAATACAAAATTTTCATCTTTTTTAATTCGTTTTTAATTAAAACGTCAACTGCAACGTCGGGTTTATTTTTAACAACATCGTTTTAAACAAGCCCTGTATTCGTTTTAAGGCGGCTTCATCATTGGCTTCAAAGCGTAAAATCAAGGCGGGCGTTGTATTGGATGCGCGTAATAATCCCCAGCCATCTTTAAACTCAACGCGAATGCCATCAATTGTGATAATGTTCGCATCGATAAAAGAGGCTTCTTTTTGCGCGCGATCGATGAATGCGAATTTTTCTTTGTCATCAATCGTGATTTTTATTTCAGGGGTGTTGACGCTATTCGGAAATTGACGAAATAATTCGGCGATTGTGCGAGATTGTTTGGATAAGATTTCTAATAATCGCGCGCTGGTATAAATACCGTCATCAAAACCGTACCATCGTTCTTTGAAAAACACATGGCCACTTAATTCTCCCGCAAGTAACGCGCCCGTTTCGAGCATTTTGTTTTTGATAAATGAATGTCCGGTTTGTGCCATGATCGGAATGCCCTGATGTTCTTTGACAACGGTCGCGAGATTCAGCGAGCTTTTTACATCATAGACAACTTTTGCTTGCGGATTGCGAGATAACACATCGGAGGCAAGTAACATCAATAATCGATCGGGCATAATAATTTCGCCTTCATTCGTCACAACGCCGATGCGGTCCGCATCGCCATCGAGCGCAATGCCTATATCGGCTTTTTGTTCTTTGACGGCTTGCACGAGATCGGTCAGGTTTTTTAAGACGCTGGGATCGGCTTCATGATTCGGGAAACGACCGTCGACATCGCAATAAAGTGGATATACCGTACACTGCAATTGCTCATATAACTTTGGTGCAACGATGCCTCCGATTCCATTGCCGCAATCTAACACCACTTTCAAGGGGCGTGATAATTTGACATCGCTGCAAACGCGCTTTAAATACAGCGGAATGAGATCAGCTTGGCGTAATGTGCCTGTACCTATTTCAAAATCACCTTGTTTAACGAGCGTGTAAAGATCGTGAATGCCGTCTTTTGATAAAGTTTTTCGGCCAATGACGACTTTGAGACCATTGTATTCAGCGGGATTATGGCTGGCGGTTAGCATCACGCCCGACGTTGCCTCAAGCACATGGGTTGCAAAATATAAAAGTGGGGTAGGAACTTCGCCGACATCAATGACATGACAGCCAGTCGATAAAATACCCTCAATTAAAGCTTTTGAATAAGTGGGACCTGTCAGGCGTCCATCGCGCGCAGTGATCAAGGTGTCGAGGTGTTGACGTAATACCAATGTGCCAACGCCTTTTCCGATTGAACGCATGATGTCAGGATTGAGGTCTTCGTCGACAATACCGCGTATGTCATAGGCTCGAAAGATTGATTCGTTGAGTGTTGCTGTCATGCTTTTCTCCTTGTTGAATTGTAACTATTCAGTGCTTTCTCAAGGAACGCTCATATTTTGGCGCTTTTTGACGAAAAATCATCCAAAATCTGAACGTTCTTGTATCATCACGATCGCAGTGGATAATTACTCATTACAATTTCTTTAGCCATCTTTACCTCGCGCGGAAATTACTGACCCGTGCTGCCAAATCCACCGCTGCCTCGATTTGTTTCTGTGAAGACAGAAACAATCTCAAAATCCGCTTGTATCACCGGTACAATAATTAATTGCGCAATACGATCACCGGGGGTAATCGTAAAAGCGTTTTGTCCGCGATTCCAACAAGAAATTAAAAGTTCTCCTTGGTAATCTGAATCAATGAGTCCGACCAAATTACCGAGCACAATGCCATGCTTATGGCCTAATCCCGATCGTGGCAAAATCAGGGCAGCGTAATGTGGATCGTCAATGTGGATGGCTAGACCGGTCGGAATGAGCACGCTTGCTTGAGGTTTTATTTCAATGGATTCATTCAAGCAGGCGTATAAATCTAAACCGGCAGAGCCGTCTGTCGCATAGCGCGGCAGCGGAATTTCTTGGCCTATTTTTGCATTTAAGATTTTTAGTTGAATTTTTTTTCTCATGGGTTTTATTGTAGGGAAAGTGAGCGGAAGCGCAAATGAATTTTTACTGTCTGGGCGTAAAAGATATTTTTTAGTTATCCTCAGATGGTTTATTGATCCAGCGGATGGATTATTTTTCTGATCGTTGAATACCTGCTGACGCGCTTATAGGGATATCGCTTTTCGTGTTGATTGAGTTGGTATAGAATGGTCAAAGATTTTGCACAATCTCAACATGCAGGGCGTCATAGGGCGTAACGGATGTTTGAAACGAAGTATTTTTTAAGCTTGGAGGCATCGAGTGAAACGACATTTTTCTTTTCGATTTCTCGTGGGGATGATCGCGGGATTTTTTTATTTATTGAATGTTTTACTGGTCAGTGTGTTAATTCTATTACTCTTTCCTATCGCCTATTTAATTCCTATCCCGAAATTTCAGAAACATTGTACGCAATGGGTTTACCATTGTATTTCGTTGTGGCCAGATATTAATAAGATCATTATGAATGTGGTGACGAACACGAAAATCGAGGTAGAAGGGCTGGATAATTTATATCGTACGGAATCTTATTTGGTGATTGCGAATCATCAATCATGGGTTGATACATATGTATTATATCAGATTTTTAATCATCGCATTCCCTTTTTGAAATTTCTGGTCAAGCAAGAACTCTTATGGATGCCGGTTGTTGGACAAAGCTGTTGGCTATTGGGGTTTCCTTTTTTACGACGATGGCAGAAGGCCTTATCCGGCCAAGATTCGCGAGATTTAGGGGCGATAAAAGAGGCTTGTAAGAAATTCAAAGCGACGCCAACTTCGATTATGACGTTTGTGGAGGGGACTCGATATACCGTAGAAAAAGCAAAAGAACAAAAATCGCCTTATCAGCATTTACTGAAACCGAAGGCGGGTGGGATCGCTTTTGTGTTAACGACTTTAGGGGATTCCATCCGGTACTGTTTGAATGTTACGATTGTTTATCCCGAGGCGCATCGATCTTTATGGGATTTCTTTTGCGGGCGTATGCAACGCATTATCGTTAAAATAGAAAAAGTTAATATTCCTGCTGAATTTATCGGGGATTATGAGCACGATCTGGTGTTCCGAGAAAACTTTCAGGAAGTCTTGAATCAGTGGTGGGCAAAGAAGGACGAATTGATCGGTCATATTTTAGAAATTTCTAAATCAAGATCGGGAAAAAGTACCTGAATTTGACAAAATAAAAAACCCGCAGAAATCCTTGCGCGATGGGGAATTATCAAGGGGGAGAATCGCGATTCTCCCCCTTGATTGCAAGCGCGAATTTATTTCGCGCGCCGCATAAAAAATAAAAAACCCGCTACAAGAGCGGGTTTTTTACGATACGTATCGAAAAATAGCAGGGTTTAAACCATTGCTTTTAATTTCTTCAACGCTCTGATTTTGATAACGCTATGTGCTGGTTTTGCTTTAAACATCATTTCTTCACCGGTGAAAGGATTGATGCCTTTACGTGCTTTTTTAGCGGGCTTATTGAGTCTTTCAATTTTTAATAAGCCGTCTAATTTGATTAAGCCAACAGCGCCTTTCGTGACATGGCTTCGTACGATTTCGGTTAAGGCTTCGAAAACTTGGTCGACTTGTTTTTTACTGACGCAGGCATACTCAGCGATCATTTTTTGCATTTCTGATTTCGTGATAATTTTTTTTGCTGCGCCTAATTTAAGCTGAGCTTTCTTTGGGCTGACAACCGGTTTTTTCTTCATCACGATTTTCTTTTTAGCGGCCATTGACAAATCCTCTTGTAAATGATTAACGGTACTGTCTAGTTTAACAGGATTAAACTAGACAGCGTAAAAATACCATAAAATATATTATTTGGAAGTAATTTTATTTTAAAAATGCTATTTTTATAGTGATTTTTCGAGAATTGAGGGCGTGCGCAATACGTGCCCAGCAGCCCTCAATCATTTTTTGGGATTTGTGCCCGACTTTGTTTGAGAAATTTGAATAGGAAGCATAGAATTCCTGCTTGTTTAAATCGTGTAAAAAAATAACGAATGGGAGACATAATGGAAAAAACAGTCACGGTTATTATTGGGGTCATTGGATCAGATTGTCATGCGGTGGGTAATAAAATTTTAGATAAGGTTTTTTCTGATGCGGGCTTTCATGTCGTGAATTTAGGTGTGATGGTTTCTCAAGAAGAATTCATTAATACAGCCATTGAAACGAGCGCTCGTGCGATTTTAGTTTCTTCCCTATATGGGCAAGGCGAATTGGATTGCATGGGACTTCGGGATAAATGTATTGAAAAGGGATTGGACGATATTTTACTTTATGTGGGTGGCAATTTAGTCATCGGTAAAACCGATGTGAAGGCGATTGAAGAAAAATTTTTGCGGATGGGTTATAACCGTGTTTTTGGCCCAGATACTGATCTTCAGCAAGTGGTGCAGCTGCTTCGAGAGGATCTGCAACTATGCTAGATCGTGCCTTCATCAGTGTGGATATCGGCTCGACCTATACGAAAGGCGCTTTATTTTCTTTATCTCTGGCATCTGATCGTTTTTTGTTAAAAAAGCAAGCCACGCATCCCACGACGGTGGACTTGCCGATGCGAGGCGTTCAACATGTTTTGGCTTCACTTGAGGCGCCTGTCGACGCGCCCATTTATTATTCTTCCTCGGCCAAAGGGGGGTTGAGTATTGTTGCGATTGGTATCGTGCCTGAATTAACGCTTTATATGGCAAAACTGACCGCTTATTCAGCGGGTGGGAAAATTACTCAGGTATTTGATTTTAAACTTTCTCAAGCCGATGTTCGGCTAATCGACGAATTGCGACCCGATATTATTTTGTTTGCGGGCGGCACGGATGGTGGGAATGAGCAATACAATTTACATAATGCGAAATTATTACAATCTTTAACTTGTGAAACGACTATTCTTTATGCGGGCAATCGCGCTATCGTTGATGAAATTACGCTATTATTAAAAGACAAGCAGCTCGAAATTGCGCCAAATATTTTGCCCCGCATTGATTCTCCTTTTCCCGAGGCTGCGCGAGAAAAAATCCGAGAGATTTTTTTAAAACGTATTGTTGAATGTAAAGGATTGCAGGATATTCGACATTTAGTCGGGCGCGATCCTTATCCGACACCCTATTCTGTTTTCGAGCTGATCAAAAAAATTCCTTTATATCGAGCGGATTGGGATAATTTTTGTTTGGTGGATATGGGCGGGGCGACAACGGACTTTTATTCTTATGAACATGAAGTACCTGAAGCGGGCATTGTGTATAAAGGGCTTAAAGAACCTGATGAGAAAAGAACCGTCGAAGGAGATTTAGGGATGCGAGTGAGTGCAGAATCGACTTTTGTCGCAGGTCGCTATTATCTTGAGAAAATATATTCGCCCGAAGCGCTTCTTCGATTTGAATCGTATGTTAAAAAAATTACGGCCAATACCGAATTTTTACCGACGGAGCCCGAAGAAATTGATTTTGACCACGCTTTAGCACGTATTTGTTTGGGCTTGTCGGCGTTACGTCACGTCGGGACACGCCGGAAAATTTTTACAGCGAATGGGGAAAGTTTTTTGCAGCAAGGGAAGAATTTATTGTCGGTGCAAAAAATGATAGGAACGGGTGGGTTTTTATCGAAAAGCGATGCTTTCCTTGTCGCCTCGCATTTATTTGCCTCATTCAAACAGGCCGCTGGCGATGTGATTGAATTATTACCGCAAACGATTCGATACTACGTTGATGTGAATTACTTGATTCCGTTGATCGCGAATCTTTCACATGATTACCCCAAAGAAAGTGTGAATAGTGTTATTGAAAGCATTCAATCGGCTACTTTAATAGGCAACTCATAAACAGGAGATAAAAATAATGTTATTGCCGCTCGATGATTTTTTTGTGCAGAGAAAAGCGATTATTCCCACCTGGCGAACGGGCCATGAGGTTGAAAATCTTGAAGAGGGGATTCTTTATCAACAAAGCATACCCGCCCACAAAAGATTTTCGCAGATTTTATTACAAGCGGAGCAAGATCGCCGAGTTTTATTACAGCCTCGTGCCGGCGTGGCGCTGGTTGAAGAACATCTTGCTTTACTGAAATTTTTAGAAACAGAATGTGATTTGTTGCCGACGACGATTGATGCGTATACACGGCATAATCAATACGATAAAGCGCAAGAGGGAATTGAGCGATCTTTGCAGGCAGGCCACTCTTTGCTCAATGGATTTCCCGCAGTCAATCACGGCGTGAAAGCGTGTCGAGCCATGATTGAGCAACTGAGTAAACCCGTTCAGGTTCGGCATGGTACGCCTGATGCACGATTGTTAGCGGAAATTAGTTTGGCCGCTGGATTTACTGCCTTTGAGGGTGGCGGTATTTCTTACAATATTCCTTATACTAAAAAAGTCCCGCTGGAAAAGTCGATTCGCGATTGGCAATATGTGGATCGTTTGGTCGGTCTTTATGAATCACACGGTGTGCGCATCAATCGTGAGCCTTTTGGTCCTTTATCCGGCACATTGGTTCCTCCTTTTATCAGTCATGCGGTTGGGATTATCGAAGGGTTGCTGGCATTAGAACAAGGGGTGAAATCGATTACCTTGGGGTATGGTCAACTCGGAAACTTGGTTCAAGACGTTGCCGCGATTATTTCATTGAAAGAGTTAGCGCACGAATATTTCCAGTCTCGTGGATTTCATGATTATGAGTTAACCACCGTTTTACATCAATGGATGGGCGGCTTTCCCGATGATGAATCGAAAGCCTTTGCGGTGATCAGTTGGGGTGGTGCCGTTGCGGCTTTATCAGGCGCGACGAAAGTGATTGTCAAAACACCGCATGAAGCGCGTGGTATTCCGACTAAAGAAGCCAATGCACAAGGATTAAAGGCGACACGACAAATCGTGAATATGTTGGCCGAACAAACCATGCCGATTACTTCGGCGTTGAGTGAGGAAATTGCGTTAATCAAAGAAGAAGTGAGAACGGTGCTACAAAAAGTAGCTGAGTTAGGAGAAGGGAATACTGCGGCAGGCGCAGTACGCGCTTTTGAAGCCGGTGTCATTGATGTTCCTTTTTCGCCCTCGATTTATAATCAAGGGAAAATGTTGCCGATTCGAGATAATGAAGGCGCGATTCGAATTTTTGAATGGGGTCAGGTGCCAGTCAGTGAAACGACACGACAATTTCATCAAGATAAAATTGCCGAACGAGCGAAAACGGAAAATCGATCACCGAGTTTTCAACTGGTGATTGATGATATTTATGCGATTAGTAAAGGACATTTAGTGGGGCGGCCCAGCAATTTACGCGCTAAAGACGCGTAAATTGCTTCCTTATTTTGATGCGGCGCGCGAAGTGAATTCGCGCTTGCAGTCAAGGAGGAGAATCGCGATTCTCCTCCTTGACAATCCTCCATCGCGTGAGGAATAGAGGATGTATAAAA
>MGXH01000075.1 GCA_001801305.1 Gammaproteobacteria bacterium GWE2_42_36 | reverse complement strand
TCTCCTTCAGTCACAATATTCACAACCGCTGGCATGACGTTTTTTAATACCGGTGCGATACTGGCATTTTGGGATAAAATAGCGTTAGGCATATCAGCAAAACTCAGAGTCCATCCGGCGAATAAGAGTAAACTTAAAAGTAAAAATTTTTTCATAAAAACATTATCCTTAAACTTATTTTGACATTATATCCGATCAATGTAAGCAATAAAACAATCATTTCTGAAGATTGAGGGTTCAACGTACGAAATACAGAGTTAAAACAAGTGATCAAATACGCATCGGCGACGCTCGAAATTGCTGGATTACAGAGTGTTTTATTGGATCAGAAATAAAAGTCCCTATCTGATGGAGGATTTTTGTCCAATACAGAGTAGAGATTTAAACTTTCTGAAATGCTTTTTAGCAGTTTTCTTTATATTGAAAACGTATATGATAGGGCCAATTTTTAACTTAAAAATAAAGGAGCGAAAAAGGAATGCACAAAATTCGTCATATCCACTTTGTTGGCATCGGCGGTTCAGGGATGAGCGGTATTGCTGAAGTTTTATTAAATGAAGGGTACGCCGTGTCGGGTTCTGATTTGAGTGCTAATGAAGTGACGGCGCGATTGGCCACTTTAGGGGCGAAAATTTTTTTAGGGCATGACGCGAGTCATGTGCAATCGGCGGATGTGATTGTGACTTCTTCCGCTGTGCGTCCGAATAATACCGAAGTAGAAACAGCGCGACATTTGCGTATTCCGATTGTGCGGCGAGCGGAAATGTTGGCGGAACTGATGCGATTTCGCAAAGGGATTGCAATCGCGGGTACGCATGGTAAAACGACGACGACGAGCTTGACGACGAGTCTTTTAGCGGAAGCAGGATTGGATCCGACCTTTATCATTGGTGGACGGTTGAATAGCGCTGGCGCGAATGCAAAATTAGGAGCGGGCGAATATTTGGTTGCCGAAGCTGATGAAAGTGACGCTTCATTTTTATACCTCAATCCATTGATGGCGGTTGTGACTAATATCGATCGAGACCACATGGATACCTACGGCGGTTACTTTTCCAAATTAAAACAGGCATTTTTGGATTTTTTGCATCAATTACCTTTTTATGGGCTGGCGGTGATGTGTGTGGACGATTTGCCGATACAAGATATTTTGTCCGATGTCGCACGACCGATATTAACTTATGGGTTTAGTGATCAGGCTGATTTGCAAATTACGAATTATCGACAGCAAGAAACAACAAGTTATTTTGACTTATTGCACAAAAAAATCAACCAGACGATTCCCATTCAGCTGAATTTGCCAGGGCGACATAATGCCTTGAATGCGGCAGCAGCAATAGGAATTGCTAAAGAATTAGAGATTGAAAACGAGGTGATTCAGCGGGCGTTATTGAAATTTGCCGGTGTGGGTCGCCGTTTTCAGCAACTGGGGACGTATCGATTTAAATCGGGAGAGGCGTCGTTGATTGATGATTATGGTCATCATCCACGTGAAATTGCCGCGACGATTCAATCGGCGCGCGCGAGTTGGCCTCATCGACAATTAGTCATGATTTTTCAGCCGCACCGTTATACGCGTACGCGAGATTTGTTTGAAGATTTTTCAGAAGTATTGTCTCAAGTTGATGGGCTTATTATGTTAGATATTTATACGGCGGGCGAAGAGCCCATTCCGGGCGCTGATGCGAGAGCATTGTGTCGCAGTATTCGATTGCGAGGAAAGGTAGATCCGATTTTTGTTCCGGAGGCTAAAACATTACCGATGGTTTTAGAAGAAGTGTTAAAAGACGGCGATGTGCTTATCGCACAAGGGGCGGGGAATGTGAGTGCGATTGCCGCGAATTTGATGAAGCGAGGATTGAAGATTGAAGATTGAAGATTGAAGATTGAGGGAAGTCGCTACGCGATGGTTTTGATTTTGAATCCTGTAATCAAGTCGCAGGATGACAGAGAATTGCCTTAGAAAAAATAACAATGAGCCTAAAAGATAACAGTGAACATAAAAATGGAAATAATCACATGACGAAAAACAATTATCGCGGAAAATTATCCCATGACGTACCACTTGCAGGGTACACCTCTTGGCGTGTGGGTGGCCCAGCAAAGACTTTATATCAACCGGCCGATCGCGAAGATTTTGCTTATTTCTTATCGCAATTACCGCTTGAAGAGCCACTGCTCATTTTAGGCGCGGGATCGAATATGTTGGTGCGTGATCGCGGATTTTCAGGCACGGTGATCGTTTTAGCGGGCGCGCTCACAACGCTATCGCAAATGGATGCACAAACGATCTATGCCGAAAGCGGTGTTGCGGATCCAAAACTCGCGCGTTTTGCAATCGATCGAGGCTTACAAGGGCTAGAATTTTTAATTGGTATTCCGGGAACAGTTGGTGGTGCCTTAGCCATGAATGCGGGCGCTTATAAGGGTCGAGCCTGGACGCATGTCGTCGAAGTGGAAATGATCAATCGACACGGAGAGATAATCATTCGCAAACCAGAGGAATTTACCATTGCCTACCGGTCGGTTTCGCGACCAAAAGTCGATGAGTGGTTCTTAAGTGCGACGTTTCAATTGCCTTTTGGCGATATCGAAGCAATGCGTAAAACAGCGCAAGATATGCTGAAAAAACGTAAAGCGGCGCACCCCTTAAATTTCCCGAATGCAGGATCTGTCTTTTGTAATACGGATGCCTACATTGCAGGCAAGTTAATTGAATCTTGTGGATTGAAAGGATATCGCATCGGAGGCGCCAGCGTGTCAGAAAAGCATGCGAATTTTATTGTGAATGATCAAAACGCGACGGCGCATGATATTGAATCGCTGATGCATGCTGTGGTGAAAATCATTTTCGAAAAAACAGGCATGCAACTCGAATCAGAAGTGATTATTGTAGGAGAATAAAGTGAAAGCAGCCGTAGCACGACATCGCGCCAAGCAAGCCATTCTAAAAGAGTCAGCCCCTTCAACGCAGCGCTTGTTCGATCCTTATTTTATTATCATCGTGATTGCGTTAGTGGCGATTGGCTTAATTATGGTCGCATCAGCGTCGATGGCCATTTCAGAACGACAATTTCATCAGCCCTTTCATTACCTGTTTCGACAATTGCTTTATATGGCGTTTGGCGGTTTGGTGCTGTTGGTGCTCGTGCGTGTACCCCTGAAATTTTGGTATGAATCTAGCGGAACATTATTATTTACCGGTATGTTTTTGCTCGTGTTGATTTTGGTGCCTGGTTTGGGACATCAAGTCAATGGCAGTACGCGATGGTTAAGCTTTGGTCCGATTGGCATACAGGTTTCTGAATTTGTCAAATTGGCGATAATTTTATATTTAGCAGGATATTTAACTCGTCGTAATGATGAAGTGAGAACGCAAATCAGTGGTTTTATCAAACCGATGGCGATTTTAGGCGTCATTGTTTGCTTGTTGCTGATGGAACCTGATTTTGGTGCGGCCACGGTGATTATGATTACTGCACTGGCGATGATGTATTTATCCGGCGTTCGTTTATGGCAGTTTGCGGTTTTATTGCTCATTGTGATTGTCGCCATGGCGGGGCTCGCTGTGATGTCGCCTTATCGCATGGCGCGATTAACTGCTTTTTTAAATCCTTGGGCCTATCAATTTAATAGCGGTTATCAACTGACCCAATCGCTGATTGCCTTTGGACGAGGGGGCATTGATGGTGTGGGGCTAGGCGGCAGTGTTCAAAAATTATTTTATTTACCGGAAGCGCACACTGATTTCCTATTTGCTGTTTTAGCCGAGGAGCTTGGATTGCTCGGTATTCTATCGGTTATTGCTTTATACCTGATGTTGATTTGGCGAATTTTGTTGATGGGTCGTCGCGCACAATTAGTCGGCAATCATTTCGCAGGTTTTGCAGCCTATGGTTTTGGGATTTGGTTTGGTATACAAGCTTTTGTGAATATGGGCGTGAATGCCGGCGTGTTGCCGACCAAAGGCTTAACCTTACCGCTCTTGAGTTATGGTGGGAGTAGTATGCTCATTATTTTTATCGTCATTGCTATTTTACTGCGGGTCGATTATGAGTCTCGCCAATATGCATAAGAAAAGAAAAGCGCTCGCGCTTATTTCGGGAGGATTAGATTCTTTATTAGCAGCGAAAGTGATGCTTGAGCAAGGTTTGGTTGTCGAAGGCATCAATTTTTATAGTGGATTTTTTGGTGAAGGCAGTGGTGTTACGAGCGCGCGAAAACAGCGTAAAAATCAATCCTCCCAAGGCGCGGCATGGATTGCTCATGAGCTGAATATTCCTTTGCATGTGATTGATGTGGTCGAAGCGTTTAAACCCATTGTGGCGCATCCTCGACATGGTTATGGATCACAGCTCAATCCGTGTTTAGATTGCAAAATTTTCATTGTAAACCACGCTTTAGCCTTCGCGCGTGAAAATGGGTTCGATTTTTTAGTGAGCGGAGAAGTTTTAGGACAGCGACCGATGTCACAATTAAAACGACATTTGCCGATGGTTCAAAAGCAATCTGGTGCGGAAGACTTATTGTTGCGACCTTTATCCGCTAAATGTTTACCACCGACCTTGCCGGAACGCGAAGGGTGGGTCGATCGAGAAAAATTATACGATTTTACCGGCCGAGGGCGCAGGCCGCAAATTGCGTTAGCGCAACAATTTGGCTTTAAAACTTTTCCACAACCGGCGGGTGGCTGTTGGCTAACCGAAGAAGTATTTGCTGAGCGTTTAAGAGATTTTTGGCAGGCGCGAGGGGATCATGGCTATCAGGAACGTGATATTCAATTATTAAAAGTCGCGCGACATATTCGATTAAAGCCAGGTTTGAAAGTCATCATTGGGCGAGATGAAGTTGATAACGAGTATTTAGAGCGTTATAAGAACCATTTTATTTATGCGCAGTGTGTTGATGAATTAGGCCCGCTTGTGTTAATTGACGGTGTGATGCAGGAGGAAGATTTCCAAA
>MGXH01000074.1 GCA_001801305.1 Gammaproteobacteria bacterium GWE2_42_36 | reverse complement strand
TTAACCAATTTCCCTTGAGGGTCTCTGCCAATATAGTGATATTGAGCCATAATTCATCCTTTTAAACTTCGCCGGCGATTCGAATTGCCTCATCAATCGTAGTAATTCCTATCTCTGCTAAATGTAGGGCGTTATCGATCAATAACCGCCCAGCTAAAAATTCTTTTGCAAGATTTGAAAATACTTCAGCATCATGGCGCCGCAACGCATCCATCATGGGTGGCGTTAATTCGAGTAACTCAAAAATACCCATTCGACCTTTATATCCGGTATGATTACAAAACACACACCCTTTTCCGTGTTGAAACTCAGCTTTTACCTGCGCATTTTCTCGTACGTTTTGTAGCCAAAATTTCTCATGTTCTTTGAGCTCGTGTTTTTCTTTGCATTGATCGCAAATACGTCGAACCAATCGTTGTGCTAAAACGCAACGTAAAGCAGCGGCCACTAAAAACCCCTCCGTTTTCATATCAATTAAACGCAATGCACTACTGGCAGCATCATTGGTATGCAACGTTGATAAAACCAAATGGCCTGTCAATGCCGCACGAATCGCGATACTGGCGGTTTCTTGATCTCGCATTTCACCCACTAAAATAATATTGGGATCTTGTCGTAAAGCGGCACGTAATACACGCACGAAATCTAACCCAAGGTTATAATTAACTTGCACTTGATTCAATCGAGGTAAACGGTATTCCACTGGATCTTCTACAGTAATAATATTTTTACTTTCTTCATTGAGCTCACTGAGTGCTGCATACAGGGTTGTTGTTTTTCCGCTGCCAGTAGGACCCGTCACTAAAATAATGCCATGCGGCGATTTCAATAACGAACGAAATCGTTTTAAAATATCTTCAGGAATCCCAACCTCATCGAGATCTAAAATACCTGCAGATTGATCCAGCAATCGCATCACGATTGATTCGCCATATTGCGTTGGTAAAGTGGATAATCGTACATCAAGGACACGATCACGTACTTTAATATTAAAACGGCCATCTTGTGGAAGTCGTTTTTCAGCAATATTTAATTCTGCCATGAGCTTTAATTTCAAGGCCAGTGCCGATGCAATGGATTTTTCCTTGACAATTTGTTCATGCAAAATACCATCAATACGCAACCGAATACGCAATATCTTTTCACCTGGCTCAATATGAATATCAGAGGCTTTGACTTGAACAGCATCTTCAAACATAGATTGCAATAGCTTAATCACCGGCGCTTCTTCAGCTTGCGCCTTCTCTAAGACCAATTCAAAACTGCGATCACCTAATTCCTGATGTAATTCTCCAGCAAAAGTACTGATCTCCGCCGTTCGGCGATAAATTAAATCTAAAGTACGTAATAGATCAGACTCTCGCACTAAAACTAATTTAAGCGGTTTCTTGAGTACATATTTCAATTCGTCGATTGCATTAATATCAAGTGGATCTGCCATTCCCACTAACAAGCCTTCTGAGTTTTTTTCTAGTACGATGGCACGATAAGAGCGAGCATACATTTCTGGTAATAACTGAACAATTTCAGGACTAACATTGTAGGCTCTCAAATCGAAAATGGGCAATTGCAACTGCTCTGAAAGAAGTTTCAATAATACGCTTTCATCAATCGCGCCGTTAGAAATTAAAATGTGGCCTAATTTTTCTCCTGTTCGTTTTTGCTCATCTAACGCCTGCTTCAATTGCGCTGCTGTAATCACGTTCTTTTCAAGCAATAACTCGCCAATACGTATTTTTTGAGCCATAACTCTTCACCTCTATAAAAATCAACCCCAGCAATTCCCGTACTAAAAATCGCATCAAAACAAGGCGATAGAATGTATTCCTTGGGCGAGAATTACCGAATCAACCCCCACCCATTTTTGCTAATTTCATCTGCACAAAAGCCTGCAAGTCAGGAGATAACTCGCCAGCGGTTAATGCTCGATGATACGCTTGTGCAGCCGCATTCGGCTGGTGTTGTGATTCTAATGCAGCGCCTAACCCAACCCACCAAATCGCATGATTCGGCCATTTTTCTAGCAGCTGCGCATAAAGTTGAGCCGCTATAGGAGCATGCCCTAAGCGCTGCTGAATATTGGCCATCAATGCATAATAATCTGGCGCATCGGCTAATGTGGGGGAAATTTGATGTAAGGTGATTAATGCATCCTGTAGTTGATTATTCTGCAGTTGTGCCCGTGCTTTTAATTGGATTAGCGCTATAGAATCCGGCGTCAAGGCAAGCCCATCATTAGCAGATTTCAATGCTTCTTGGATCAGTCCTTTTTTTAATAATAATTTAATGAGGGTGGTCCTTGCCGCAACATAGTTAGGGGCTTGCGACAATCCATTCTCTAACTTCGTTATGGCCAAATCTATTTGATCTTGTGAAATCAGGTGTAAAGCATCTTGGTAATTTTTTTCTGCGAGTGCATCTGATGAATTAGACAGCAGTTGTTTTTCTACACCTCCTGTGGAAACCATGGAAGTCTCATCTGAAACCTCAGATGCTGCCGCAGTCACATTAGCGCTGTTAAATAATAAAGATAACTGAATCGGTGCCGTTTCAGTCATATCGACTGTTTGTACTATCGTGTTGGGTTTTAGTTTGATAGACAACACTAAATCTTGTTGATCTATATTTGATTGTATAGATTCAATAGCTGTCGACAACGCTTTTAAATCAGGCATCACACCGCTCAACGTGGTGCTATTTAATCGCAATGAGAGCACAGTATGATCATCGCTCATATTCAGTTCATAATGGACAGGATCTGAAAAAATGAGTACCAGTTTTGTTGTTTGTTGTGCTTGCTCTACGGAGAGTTCTTGTAATTGAACCTGGGTGGGCTGCACAATAGTCGGTGTTTGATCAGGTGTCGTGATCGGTGCCGGCGATGAAACAATCGGTACAGAAACTGATAAAGAATGGACCGTTTTTTTACTGATCAAAAAATAGGTCAACACCACCAGCAATAGCAATAACAAAATTAAAGCAGCAATACGAACGATCGGCATATAATGCGCGAAATAAGAAAGCTTCTCCTCTTCAATAACCGACTTCAAATTGGGTAAAGTCGATTGATCAGATAAAGGGGTCTCTTTTTGTTTACTGTTTTTTTCTAAGTCTTTCAGCATGTCATTAATCAAACTCATAATCACCTACTTAAATATGTATTAAATACCCATGTTCCGATAATATTTTTGCGCTTAACGCAATAAGCAATAATAAAAGCGTACTGAATAATAAGAAATAATATCGACGGTTTTGTACTTTTACAATCACTTCCGGACTATCTTTAATCGCACGTAATACCGCTTGTTCCGTTATTTTATTGTTCCCTAGCCCATAAGCTACTAACATCGATTTATGCGCCAAAATATTAACAATGCGTGGCACGCCTCGACTGAATTTATAGATTAGATTAGTCGCGCCTTGTTTGAATAATGGCGCTTGCTGATAGCCTGCCTTCATGAGTCGATGACATAAATAATCATCTAACGATTCTCGGGAAAGTAATTGAAGCTGATGAGTAAATGTAATGCGTTGTGTCAGTTGTCGAAAACGATGCTGTTTCAGTCGACCATCTAATTCCGGTTGCCCCAATAAAATAATTTGCACAAGCTTTTCAGATTCCGTTTCTAAATTGGTTAGTAAGCGAATTGTTTCTAACGTGTCATCCGGCAAGGCTTGCGCCTCATCCACAATTAAAATAACACGCTTCCCCTGCTCTCGCAATGCTAGTAATTGCTGAAGAATGAGCTCATTCAAATCAGATTGATCATTCCGATCAAAAACTTCAAGTCCCAACTCGCGTGCGAATACTTTTCGAAACTCATGCGATAACAAATCGGGAATAGGAATATAAGCGCTCACGTATTTTTCATCGAGAAGGTCTAATAATTTTCGGCATAATAATGTTTTTCCTGAACCTACTTCGCCGATTATTTTAATAAATCCTTCCCCTGTTTCTAAACTAAATAGCAAAACGTTCAATGCTGCTTGATGTCCAGGCAAATTACAAAAAAAATCTGTATTCGGCGTTAACGAAAAAGGATATTGTTTAATACCAAAATGATCTAGGTACATGTTTATCCCTACTCCTCTTGTTTATATTCACCCATTGTGCCAAAAATTTCTGGATTCGGTCCTACATGAAAACCTCGATTTAAATGTTGATACTGCACTGCTTCTTGTCGTAGTTGTGTGGTCCATTCATTATTGCCAACGATAATAGGTCTCAAAAGAATCACTAATTCGCTTTTCGTTGATTCTTGATGCATCCTTCTAAACAAAGAACCAATCACCGGAATCTTTCCGATGAAAGGAGTCTGCGCGGTGTGTTCTTGCGTTCTATTTTCCATTAAACCAGCAATCACGACCATTTGCCCATTTTCAGCACGCACAATATTATCGGACTCTCTCACTTCACTTAACGCCAGAGGTAACTTTTGTTCCTGGCCACTCACCGTAAAAGTTTTCTCTTGGTCCGTAACTTGGCTAACAATCGGATGAATATGTAAAATAACGCTGCCATTCGCATCAATCTCAGGCGTCACATCCAAAGAAATACCTGAAAAGAAAGGCGTTAATTCAACATCCTGTATATTTTGACTATCTGTCCCTATGCCATTCACTGTATTTGAAACGTTGGTGATAAAAAACTCATCTTGACCCACTTTGATTACTGCTTTTTGATTGTTAAGCGTTGAAATGCGCGGACTGGACAATACTTGTACGTTACCTTGTATCGACAACAATTTGATTAAGGTGGAAAATTTATATCCATAAGCATCCACGGTAAAAATATTATTAAATGTTTTTAATGTGTCATTCGTAGTGAAATCTTGATTGCCTGTTTGACTAATTCCGAAAGCAGACCAGTCGATGCCGGCTTGATATTCATCATTTAATTCAACCTCTAAGATCTTTGCATCCAATATCACCTGCCGAGTCATTGCAGCTTGCATAGAATCTAAATATTTCGCTACCTCATCTAACTCACTTTCATAAGCACGTACAATCACAATACCCGCTTCTGGATTAACCACAATTTGATGGCCCTCTTTATTACCGATCATGCTTTTTAACGTTAAATTTAAGCGTTTCCAAAACTCCGATTTAGTGTCTGTGTCAATACTACTTGTCGGTGTCGTTATTTTTGAGGCTTGACTCGTTGCAGCAGTCGTTGCACCGGTTGTTCTTAATTGATTCGATACTTTATCGGTGACTTCTCCAGAACTAACTGTGGTGTGCGATTTGCCCGTACGATTAATGTCTAAATAATTCACAATGAACACACGCGTTTCTAATGCAGCAGGAAACACATGAAATCCATAAGGCGCAATTTCATATTGGTAACCATAAATATCATGTACAGCCTTTAGCGTATCTGTAATCGTAACATTTTTTAAATTTAACGTGATCGTTCCTTTCACGTCAGGGCTTACAACCATATTATATTTCGTTCCTTTGACAAGCCCTGCAAAAAAAGTATTTGCGGGAACGGCATTGACCGAAATATTAAATCGCTCTTCAGGTAATTTAACACTATTCGGTGACTGGACCGTTAAATCGGGCATTAATGCGTCATTAATATTTTTAGGGAGATCACCTCTGCCGCCCATATCAATACCAGCATCTTCTGCTAATCCACGCGCTAAAGCGGTATTAATATCATTAATAGCAGGATTCCCTGGTTGTGGTTTCGTATAGGAATGATACGTTGAGCAGGATGTCAGCAGTAATAACATAGAAAGTAAAAAAACGAATATCTTATGTTTGATCATGAGGTGTTACCTTATTTATTAATTTGCGTTTTACTGACGTGTGCACAGGGATAAAAAATTCTTTTTTATCCGATTGAAATACCACTGAATCAGGATGAATTTTAATAACTTTTAGCCCTTGAATCATATCCCCTTCTTTTACATACTTTCCGTTAACGACAGCAATATGGCGCTTATTGCTAAATAAAATACTAGAAACGGTTATACCATAAAGATCACCTCCTTCGTGTAATACTGCAGAAGTAGGATGTGTAGGATCGTATAAAGGAATCGCCATTACCTTCATGACAAAAAAAAGTGAAAACAATAACAGCAGCCACTGTTTCATTTCATTCATCCTCTTTCACTGTGCTGAGCGTATACACTTTGACTGAAACGGTTGCTTGCGGATATGTTTCAACCGTGTAAGTTAAGCCATCCCAATAAAGCCCTTGCTTTAAGGCGCCTAATTTTTGTAAAAAATTTAGCGTTGAAAAATAATCGCCACGAAAGTTAATTTCCAATCCTTGTTTATAAAATTGTATATTCGATAAACCCGTTGTCTCAGCATTCTCTAAAAATGGTTCATCCGGTAAATTTTTCATATCGACGAACGTTAACCCTTTTTCTTGCAACAAAAGCGATCGAAGTAAGGTATCCATTTGTGAAGGCAGGATTAATTGTTGTCGAAAAGAATCGACATATTGATTCATTTCGGTGAGCTGAGTTTTCATTTTTCCTTGGGGTAGTAAATATTCCGAAACATTGGAATTAATCGCTTTTGATAATGCCTCTATTTGAGATTGCATACTCAATACTTCTTGCGCTATTACTTGCGTATTGATGACTACGTTTTGCGTTCGTTTGAGCAGAGGAAGGCAATATACAAAATACCATAGTCCCCATAAAACCGCCACGACAAGAAAAAATAACAAAAAGCGTTCACTCGTTGAACGCTGATCGATACGATGACAGGCTTGTTTATAACGGTCTAGCCATGAATCAATCAGCAGTTTCATGAGCTACTCGTCCTTCCCGTGTTCGCAATTCAAAGTCTATCAATCCTTTATTGTTTTTTTCAAGGTGATACAGATAAAATTGCATTTGATTAGCAGATTCATCTTGATTCAATCGCTTCATGAAAGTCAATACATCTTTTGCAAAATAGGCATGCCCTTGCAAAAACGCTAAAGCGCCTTGTTGCTCAATATTAATTCGCGTGAGCCATACACCCGGAATAATCCTTTCTCCTAATAATTGGAACAAAGGGGCTAAACCTCGCTGATTACGCGTTACTTGAGTTTTAATTTGCGTAACGACTCTATCCATCACATCCATTTTACCCGTTAATTGGGTCAAGGTCTGATTACGTTTAGCCACATCTAATGCCTCAGGGTATTGCTGTTGTAATGCTGTCATCTTCTCTGCAAGCTGTTGTTTCTGTGTTTCCACTTGTGTTAACTGTTTCATGGCTTTCGAAAGTTTAAAATAATAAGAAAATGAAAAAAAAATCAGTACGATAATAAACCCGATAAAACATTGCATCATCATCTGTGCCGGGAAAATAATCTTTTTTCGGCCAGGTAGACTATTCAGCAAATTGATCTCTTGTTTCATTTTGCCGACAATTTGCTCAAGTGGTTTTTGCTGTAACTCATTAAAAAAATCAGCCAAACTATTATTGTCCCTGTAAAAAATTCAACGACATACCTGCTAACGGTAACATCCAATGCTGTTCTTCTTGAGATAATGGCTTTTCATACTCAATCCATTGATTGATATCTAATACTTCCACCTTCACCAACAACTTTAAAAGAAGCTGTTGTATTAGAACGGCATGAATCCCAAGCACTGGGTCTAAATATAATTTTTCCGGCGCTGCCTGCCCCATCTGATTTTGATAAAAGTCTAAAGACCGTTGTATTTCCAAAAGGAGATTTTCACTTTGCGATAGATCATTGACTTCTGAGATCTCCGTTGAGAAATGAATTAATTTTCGTTCTAAATATAAAATGCCATCCTTAACAATCAAAAAATGAACCTCTTGTTCATGTACGTGCAAAAAACCAACACCCTGTGCCGCTTGAGGAAGCTGAGAGAGAAACGCTCGAATACCCAAGTGTGTAATAGTTATATGAGTTAACTTCAGTTGCGCGGCTTCTATCTGACCACTGATTGCCTGTAAATATTTTAAACGGGTTACTACGGCATATATTTTTCGTTTTTGTCCTACACGAATAGGCGCATCAAACACATCCAATGCTATTTCACTGACTGGAAAATCAATTAAATCTTTCACCAACCATTTTGCCGCTTGAGTCATTTCCGTATCAG
>MGXH01000073.1 GCA_001801305.1 Gammaproteobacteria bacterium GWE2_42_36 | reverse complement strand
CGTGGTAAACAGTGTTCAAGGTAAAAGTAGGCGTTAATTTGTTTAAAATGGCTTCAATCACGGGCAATCCGCAGATGACAATGTCACTATTGGCTTTTGAAATGATTGCGACGGATTGCTGTGGATTGTCGTGCTGAAATAACGCATTTGAAGTGACATCGACGTAATGTGATGGCTCGTTGAGATGAGGGGTCAGGTCCTCTTCTAAGGCGAGCGCTAATAATTGCTGATCGATGGCGTTTAATTTTAATGGGGTCACAGTGTTCTCCTTTGAGCTTTGATCATATACTAATAGGGGTGTTTCATCAATTTGGATTGCATCTAAGAAGGTTTTAAAAAATCCGCTGTACAGAGGCGATAGAAAGTTTTTTGAGATAGATTTTTCTGGTTATCAAAAATAAGATAATGATGGCCTTAGCCAGCAAATATGCCCCAAAGGCCTGAAACAAACCCGAATAGTGCGGTAGCCGCAATAATTAGCCCGACAAATACCGCATACCATCCTTTCAGTCGGTATTGTTCTGGTAACACTTTGATTGCTAATAAATAGAGAAATCCTAAAACAATCGGCAATAACAGCGCATTAAGCACTTCAATCGCAACACTCATTTTGACTAAATTAACGCCTGAAATCACTAAAATGCCGCTCAGAATTAACATCAAAGAATACATGCCGTAAAAATAAGGCGCTTCACAGGCGCGGTGTCCCAGCGAGCATTTATACCCCGTTACTTCGCCAATGCTCCATGCCGCGGTTAAGGAAACAACGATCGCCGCAACAATAGAGGCACCGCTCATACCAAGGGCAAATAAAATACGCCCCGGCATGGTGCCTAAAAAGGGAGTAATGGCATCGCTGATTTGATGGACTGTGTCGAGCGGTGCGCCCGGATTGGTTTTACCAATGGTGGCAGCCGTCATGATGATAACTGCAGTTGCAATCACTTGCGTGACAATAGCCCCAATGAATGTATCCCAGCGAGCGATATGCATGGATTTTTTTGTTAATCCTTTGTCAATAACAGCAGATTGTTGATAAAAAATCATCCACGGCATAATGACAGCACCGATATTCGCAGCAGCCAAATAAAGGTAGTTAGCATTATGAAGTGGCATCGTCATCAATCCTGTTTTGATTTCCCCGATAGAAGGGTGCGCAATGATCGCAACAGCGACGAATACCAATTCAAACAGCCCGATAAACAAAGCACATCGCTCGACTGAGCGATAGGACCCCGTGATAGCCAAAACGATGAGAAAAGTAATGGTGACGACCATTGTGATCCAGGCGGGGATATGGAATAAAGAACCGACGCCCGATAATCCAGCTAATTCGGTAAAAAGTGCGCCAAAACAACAAATCAACAGCGTTGAAACAGAAAGCCATGCCCAAAAGTGTCCAAATTTTTCTTTGATTAAGGCGCCATGTCCTTGTCCAGTCACAATGCCCAGACGAATAGTTAACTCTTGAATAACGTATAAAGCAGGAATCAAAATGATTTGCAGTAAAATCATTTTATAGCCCCACATCGCACCTGTTTGCGCCGCCGTGATTAAACTACCCGCATCGGTATCGGCGAGCATTACAATAATGCCCGGGCCTAGAATAGCTAACCACAATAACAGTTTTTTAGTGAGTGAGAATTTTCGCATAGTTTTTTAAATAATCTTTTTTCTTAAGTTAACGCATATTAGAGGAAAAATTTATTAACAACAAATAATTTGTGAATTTGTGGCTATTCAGCGCGCTTCTTGGAACGTTTATCTTTTGGCTATCTTGGACAAAAAATCTCTTCAAAATTTAAACGTTCTTGTATCATCACAATCGTGGTGAATGGTTACGTGAATTTTAATAGAATTGAGGCATTATGTTGTCGCAAAATTTTTTTAATCAAGAGGCGCTGTGTGTTGCCAAAGCATTACTCGGCAAGGTGTTGCGGGTACATGATAATAATCACTGGCTTTCGGCGATGATTATTGAAACAGAAGCGTATTTTTTAACTGACAAAGCCAGCCATGCGTCGTTGGGATACACGGAAAAACGAAAGGCGTTATTTATGCCCGCGGGTACAATTTATATGTATTATGCGCGAGGCGGAGATTCATTAAATGTTAGTTGCCAAGGAGCGGGCAATGTTGTGTTGATTAAATCAGGCATTCCTTTTTGCGAGCGCGAGGATGATGAAATGTTATCTGTGATGCAACGATTGAATCCCGCTAAAAATAAGGTACAACCAAGATCAAAAAATAAACTCTGTTCAGGTCAAACATTGCTTTGTCGATCACTCGGCCTGAGAGTTAAGGATTGGGATCAAAAACAATTTGATCGTGCTCAATTTTATATAGAAGATGTGGGGTATCATCCTTCTCGTATTATTCAGACAAAACGATTAGGTATTCCGCAAGGACGTGATGAACATTTATGGCAACGTTTTATTGATGCGAAATACGCTCCTTATTGTACGGAAAATCCGCTTAAGAAAAAAAAATGGCAAGCAGGCCATGATTATTTTTTCATTGAAGGGTAGGTTCATTTGATGCGCTTCGAGATTTGCTATATGATTCATATCGCAATTTGAAGGAGAAGCTTTTTATGAACAAACAGGTCTTAGCATTGATTTTAACCGGTAGTTTATTAGGTGGTTCGATATCTGCTTTTGCAGCGACACCGACTACCGTGACGCTGCCGGATCCCCCCATGAATTGCAAGCAATTTTTACTGGCGCCGGTGGTGGTCGACCAAATTCGTGAAGAAGCGTTAGGACTGCCTGAATCAGCGCAATACCGTGTTATGTATCATGCTGATAAAGATTACTGCGATTTAACGGTATCAGATAAAGAGAACAAAAAAACTTATCATTTTACCTCAGAATCAGCAAATAATTTTGAATTCGACCCCAATGATCGCACGTTTGAACTCTTATTGTATAAGACGGATCAATTAAGTTGTGAAAACACTATCGAAGCAACGTATGAAGATTCAACGAAAAGCTTTGTGGATGCCGCTTACGATTTTCCTTTAACGGAAGGTGGTTGTTCGGTAAATAAAAATTAACAATAAAAAGAGGTTTTAATCCAATGAATACCCGAACTGAACATGACATGCTAGGTGAAATGCAAATTCCGAGTGATCGATATTTTGGTGCGCAAACATTGCGCGCAGTCAAAAATTTTTATATTAGCGGCACGCCGATGAGTAGCCAGCCGAAATTGATTCAGGCGCTCGCAACAGTAAAGCAGGCGACAGCGATGGCGAATTTAGAGATGGGACTGTTAGAGTCAAAAAATGCAGAAGCTATCATTCAGGCAGCAGAAGAAATCATTCAAGGATCATTACATGAACATTTTCCGGTTGATATGATTCAAGGCGGTGCTGGGACCTCGGCGAATATGAATATCAATGAAGTAGTTTGCAATCGTGCCTTAGAAATTTTGGGACATCAGAAAGGAGAATATGAATATCTGCATCCGCTGAATCATGTCAATTTGTCGCAATCGACAAACGATGTGGTGCCAACGGCAATGAAAATAGCCATTATTTGGCTCAGTGAAGATTTAATTGCGGCCATGGTTGCTTTGCGTGATGCGCTTTTTGCGAAAGCGGAAGAATTTAAAAGCGTGATTAAAATGGGCCGTACGCAATTGCAAGACGCCGTACCGATGACATTGGGTCAAGAATTTCGCGCGTTTGGTGTCTCAATTAATGAAGACATTCAAAATTTGAGAGAAACGGTGAAGCTCTGTTATTTAATCAATATCGGCGCTACCGCTATCGGCACAGCAATTAACACCGTGCCGGGCTATATTGAGTCCGTTTGTCGACATTTATCCCAAGTGAGTGGTTTGAAATTATCGAATGCCATTGATTTGGTCGAATCGACGAGTGATGCAGGAACTTTTGTGTCTGTTTCTTCCGCATTGAAGCGTATGGCGATTCGATTGACTAAATTATGTAATGATTTACGTTTATTGTCATCAGGACCTCAAGCAGGGTTGGGCGATATTCAATTGCCGCCGATGCAACCCGGCTCTTCGATTATGCCCGGAAAAGTGAATCCCGTGATTCCCGAAGTGGTTAATCAAATTGGATTCCAAGTGATGGGCAATGACTTGGTGATTACGATGGCTGCTGCTGCCGGACAATTACAATTAAATGCCTTTTTACCGATTATTTTATACAATATTTGTGACTCGATTAAATTATTGCAACGTGGTTGTTTGACGCTTAAAGAAAAATGTATCGATGGGATCACGGCCAATATTGAAAAATGTGCGCAGGATGTGCATCGATCGGCAGGATTATTAACCGCGCTCACTCCGGTGATTGGTTATGAAGCGGCTGCTACAATCGCGAAAAAAGTGCAGCATTCCAATAAAACAGCCTATGAATTGTTGCAAGAATCCGGTTTGCTGACCGCTCAAGAAATCGAAACGCTGTTATCGCCCGAGCATTTGATTAATCCGCAAGCGCAGGAAAAAACGAAAAAATAGTGTGCTTTGAATGTTGTGATCAAGTGCTTTCTCGCTGAGGTATTTCAGTACCTTCAATTTTGACAATCAAAGATTAAACACGAGACTGAGCGAGAGATATGTGATCCTCTCGCGGATGTTCTTCACAGTCACAACACGGTTGTTTGAAAAGGCCCCTTTGTAAATTAGAATGAGATGAGGGTATTTTGTGACACATAACAACGAACATGCAAGCGAGCGAAACAACGCCTACTCCTGCAACCGCAGCTATAGCGGCTATGCCAAAAACATCTGCATGATCGCCAACAAAAGCGCTCAATTGGTTAAATTCCCCATTCATAATATATCCTCATTTGTAGTTATCACTTAACCTTGATTGATGCGTTCATCGTTCAGCTCAAAAAAGCGGGTGCGTTTTTTGGCTTATGTCATGAGATGAACAGTGCGTATTGTTAGCATATAAACTTTTATTGCGCCATTTTTTTGAGCACAATTACGGGAATTCCTATCATCACGATTTAAGTGAATAGTTGCGTTTTCCGTAATTAAAGAGGCTTTTTTAGCGAAATGTTTTTTCATGCACTATAATCTAA
>MGXH01000072.1 GCA_001801305.1 Gammaproteobacteria bacterium GWE2_42_36 | reverse complement strand
CGCTTCTCGAACGACGGTGACCAGTAATATCCAAGTGAAAGCAAATGGTACAATTAACCTGCATAATGCGAAAGTGATTCAACAAGAGAGTGGCAATTTTGTCGTTATTTCTCGCTCGGGAGAATTAGCGGTGTTGGATGCTCAAAATAGAGAACGCGAACGATATAAAATGCCTTATGGCGCGACGTTAACTATCGTTGATGGCCATGCGGTACAAGCGGGACAGGTTGTCGCCAGCTGGGATCCTCATGCGCATCCGATTATTTCAGAAGCGAAAGGATTCATTAAATTTGTGGATATGATCGAAGACGTTACGATGAATCGACAAACCGATGAAGTCACAGGATTGAGCACGATTGTAGTTATTGATCCTAAACAACGAGGCATTTCTCGAAAAGATTTAAAACCGTTGATTAAATTAGTAGATAAATCAGGGAAAGATTTAAACTTGCCGGGAACCACTATTCCAGCGCAGTATTTTTTACCGACTGCAGCCATTGTGACGGTTGAAGATGGTGCAGCGATTGGATCGGGCGACGTGGTTGCAAAAATCCCACAAGAAACTTCTAAGACGAGAGATATTACCGGTGGTTTGCCCCGTGTAGCAGATTTGTTTGAGGCGCGTAAACCAAAAGACTCTGCCGTGCTTGCGGAGATTAGCGGAATTGTTAGCTTTGGCAAAGAAACCAAAGGCAAGCGACGACTCATGATTACCCATTCTAATGGGGATGTCCACGAAGAATTGATTCCTAAGTGGCGCATGCTGAGCGTATTTGAAGGTGAGCATGTCGAAAAAGGTGAAGTTATTTCGGAAGGCGAGGCGAATCCTTATGACTTATTGCGTTTGATTGGTGTGAGCGAAGTAGCGAATTACATTATCAATGAAGTGCAAGATGTTTATCGATTACAAGGCGTGAAAATCAGCGATAAACACATTGAAGTTATTATTCGTCAAATGCTGAAAAAAGCGATTATTACCCATCCAGGCGATACCCATTATTTGAAAGGTGAGCAGGTGGATCGTGCGCGCATCTTGGAAAAGAATGATGAAATGTTTGCACAGAAGAAAGAACCTGCTCAATTTGAGCCAGTGTTATTAGGTATTACAAAAGCTTCTTTAGCGACAGAGTCATTTATTTCAGCCGCGTCATTCCAGGAGACAACCCGTGTATTTACAGAATCCTCGGTGCAAGGAAAACGCGATTACTTGCGCGGATTAAAAGAAAACGTCATGGTGGGACGACTGATTCCGGCTGGTACAGGATTTGCTTATCATCAAGCCCGCTTAGCGCAGCAACGACAGTTACCTGTTGCTGAAGAAGACAGCAAAAAATTGATGGTCCAGCAAGTTGAATCGGCGCTCAGCGAAGCTTTAATTTCTGCTGATAAAGAACAAGCCGAGAAGAAAAAAGCAAATAAGTCAAAGAAAGAAGAATAGAAGTAATTATTTATCTCGATAATATGAGATAAGCGGGAGCGTTCATCTTTTGTTCATTATAGAGCAAAAGATGAACGCTCCCGGTAGTGTATTGAATGCGACGAGTGTGGAAATGAGGGGCTGTAGTGATTGCCGAATGAAGCAGGACGTTTTATGAAGCAATGGAGAGAAATGACGCATTAGTTAAAATTAAATTTTGTCTGAAAATTTATCTTGACTTCGCCTTATTGGGTCAATAGAATCCAGCCTCTTTGCATCGCTTAGTGGTAGGCTAAACGCTTGATTGATAGCAGCGTTAGCGTGATGAAAACAAGCGAGATGTATAGTGCGAAAATGAGAAAGTGGGTTAGATGCCCCGTGAAATTTAGGGCGTCTGATTCAGTATTAAAGAGATAAAATATTCCAAAGAATGGGTTTTGATTATGGCAACAATTAGCGCTTATGCAGTGGGTCGACAAAAACGATCGGTAAAACCAAAGAAATCTAAAGCCCCCGCTTTAGTTAAATGCCCTCAAAAAAGGGGCGTTTGCGTGCGCGTTTATACAACGACCCCTAAAAAACCTAACTCAGCTCTTCGTAAAGTGGCTCGTGTCCGATTGACGAATGGGATGGAAGTTAGCGCATATATTGGAGGAGAGGGTCATAATCTTCAAGAGCATTCCGTTGTTTTAGTACGCGGCGGACGTGTTAAAGATTTGCCGGGCGTTCGATACCATATCGTGAGAGGCAGTTTGGATTCAGCAGGCGTTGCTGATCGCAAGCAGAGCCGCTCAAAATATGGAGCACGTAAGCCCAAGGGAGAGAAGAAGTAGATTTTAAATTCACTTGCCCGAGAGAGAAAGTCGTCTTAAGGGGTGTGAAGAAAGGAGCCTCTCTTTAGGAGCCCAAAAAATAGGGGTTTCTTATAAAGAGATGGATGTTATAAAGCTTAATTTTAAGCAAGAGATATTTTGCAGTTAGATAGAAAGGAAAATATTCATGGCCAGAAGAAGAGCAGCACCGAAGCGTGAAATTTTACCGGATCCAAAATTTGGTAGCGAATTAGTTGCGCGGTTTGTCAATCATGTAATGATGTGCGGGAAAAAATCAACCGCCGAGAAAATCGTTTATGGCGCTTTAGGGAGCGCGTTTGACAAATTAAAAGGTAAAATTAAAGATGAAGAGCTGCCTTTATTGGAAGAAGGCGAGGGTGGAGATGAAGGATCATCCTCATCAGGCGAAGGCTCCATCGCTTTAAGAATTTTTAAAAAATCACTGGATACCGTTTGCCCGACAGTTGAGGTTAGATCTCGACGTGTTGGTGGCTCTACCTACCAAGTCCCGGTAGAAGTACGACCGAATAGACGTGTTGCATTAGCAATGCGTTGGTTGGTTGATGCGGCCAGCGCTCGAAATGAAAAAACGATGGCGTTGCGTTTAGCGGGTGAAATTATGGATGCGTTTTATGGTCGTGGGGCAGCCGTGAAAAAGCGAGAGGATACCCACCGTATGGCGATGGCAAACCAAGCTTTTGCACATTTTAGATGGTAGTTTTTTTTGAAAGAGGAATGACAACGTGGCACGTGTAACGCCGATCGAACAATATCGAAATATTGGAATTATCGCGCATATTGATGCGGGGAAAACAACCTCGACTGAGCGCGTTTTATTCTATACAGGGGTTTCTTATAAATTGGGAGAAGTTCATGACGGCAACGCTGTGATGGACTGGATGGAACAAGAGCAAGAGCGCGGCATTACGATTACTTCAGCAGCTACAACTTGTTATTGGAGCGGCATGGCCCGTCAATACAAAGAACATCGAATTAATATTATTGATACACCCGGACACGTTGATTTCACCATTGAAGTCGAACGATCAATGCGTGTACTGGATGCCGCTGTTGTTATTTTTTGTGGCGTTGGTGGTGTAGAGCCACAGTCAGAAACTGTTTGGCGTCAAGCTAATCGTTATGGTGTTCCGCGTTTAGCGTTCGTTAATAAAATGGATCGCATTGGCGCAGACTTCCTTCGCGTTGTGGGCCAAATTAAAAATCGATTAGGTTCCAATCCCCTTGTAATGCAACTACCGATAGGATCAGAAGATCAATTAAAAGGCGTGGTTGATTTGGTCAAAATGAAAGCAATTTATTGGGATGAGGAATCTCTTGGGGTGAAGTTTGAGGAAAAAGAAATCCCAGATGAGATGAAAGTCGAATGCAAAAAATATCATGATTTGTTAGTGGAATCTGCGGCTGAAGCGTCAGAAGAAATGATGGAAAAATACCTTAATGGTGGTGTTTTATCAGTCGAGGAAATAACGAAAGGTCTTAGAAAGCGCGTTATCGCGAATGAAATCGTCCCCGTTTTTTGCGGTTCAGCCTTTAAGAATAAAGGGATTCAAGCGGTTTTGGACGGTGTGATTGATTATTTGCCATCACCTAGCGATATCCCACCGGTGAAAGGTACATTGGATGATGGAAATGATACTGTCGTTTTCAGAAAAGCCGAGGATACTGAGCCATTTGCCGCATTGGCATTCAAGATTGCGACAGATCCTTTTGTGGGTACATTGACTTTTATTCGTGTCTATTCCGGTTGTTTAAAGTCGGGCGACACGATTTATAATTCAATTAAGCATCGACGTGAACGTATTGGCCGAATTGTTCGTATGCATGCCAATCATCGAGAAGAAATTAAAGAAATTTTTGCGGGCGATATTGCTGCCTGTGTTGGGTTAAAAGATGTGACAACGGGTGATACGTTGACCGATCAGGATCAAGTAGTGATTCTCGAACGTATGGAATTTCCAGAACCTGTTATTTCGGTGGCCGTTGAGCCAAAAACAAAGGCCGATCAAGAAAAAATGGGCTTAGCGTTATCAAAATTAGCACAAGAAGATCCTTCGTTTAGAGTACATACCGACGAAGAATCAGGGCAGACTATTATCGAAGGAATGGGTGAATTACATCTTGAAATTATCGTTGATCGTATGAAACGAGAATTTCATGTTGAATCGAATGTGGGTAAGCCGCAAGTAGCCTATCGAGAGACGATCAAGAAAAGTATTGAGCAGGAAGGCAAATACATCAAACAGAGTGGTGGGCGTGGACAATATGGTCACGTTTATTTGCGTCTCGAGCCGAAAGAAGCAGGGGCTGGTTATGAGTTTGTTAACGCGATTGTCGGCGGTGTTATTCCGAGAGAATATATTCCGGCTGTTGATAAAGGCGTTAAAGAACAAATGGAAAATGGTGTTATTGCCGGGTATCCAGTGGTTGACGTAAAAGTTACCTTGTTTGACGGATCGTTCCATGATGTTGATTCCAATGAAATGGCATTTAAAATCGCGGGATCTATGGCTTTCAAAGAAGGCGCAAAAAAAGCAAGCGCTATTTTATTAGAGCCGATCATGAAAGTGGTTGCGATTACGCCGGAAGAATACATGGGCGATGTGATGGGTGATTTAAATCGTCGTCGCGGATTAGTGAGCGGCATGGAAGATTCTCCTGCCGGGAAAGAAATTCATGCCGAAGTGCCTTTGGCTGAAATGTTTGGGTATGCTACTGATTTGCGATCTATGACGCAAGGTCGAGCGACCTATACTATGGAGTTTTCACGTTATTGTGAAGCACCAGCGAGCGTAGCTAAAGAAATCATTGAAAAAAGAAATTAAAAATTAACGTTTAAATAGGGGGATGAGATATGGCGAGAGGTGTATTTCAGCGAACGAAGACACACGTAAACGTGGGGACGATAGGACATGTCGATCATGGTAAGACGACATTAACGGCGGCGATCAC
>MGXH01000071.1 GCA_001801305.1 Gammaproteobacteria bacterium GWE2_42_36 | reverse complement strand
TTCAAAGCATAAAGGCTCGGCGATTTCTGGAAAATAATAGCGAGCTTTTGTTTTTAAGCTATTCAGAATGTCGAGATCACTCAGTGTTACGGAAACCGATAAGGATTTGGTCAATATTTTGTGCGTGGTGATGCTGATGATTGTTTTGAGGTGCGCCGAGGTGACGGGAGCTAATGCCGTTTTGATTGCGCTAATTAGATTTGATTTTTCATCGATTGCGATAGAACCCGCGTGTTGAATAATCGGTAGCGTCTCAGTCGATTGGAGATTGACCCAATAAACCGATTGATCAGTTAAGTGTAGACCTAAAAAATGAACGGGACGTTTTAAAAACCATCTCATGGGAAATCTCTTTTAAAAATGAATCATTGCGAATAACAAAATCCCTTTCGACTGAAAGGGGAAGTCATGTGTTGGAATCAATGGTCGAATAGCACAAAAAACGGGATTTTTTAAGAAGATGAGCTAATCTACCGAAGGGCGTGATTGTTTGTCAAATGGAATTTTGAATCTCGATCCTGATTTAGGAAATTTATTCTTAAAATTTTTTAGTTGGGTGGCGTTGTTTAAAGATTTGTTATCACGTTTACTGGATGATTCAAAATACCTTAAAATTTTTACCTATCTTCAGACAGTGCGTTGTTAAAATCAGGCTATTTTTTCCTGCGAATCTTATGCTGATTAGCCATTTTGTAGTTTGGTTTTTCTGACCACATTACCTGGCAGACCACTCAAATCCTTGCTACAATAAACCATTATCGGATTTGACCTATTGATTTTATGATGAATACACAATTACAACCCTTGGATTTCACTTTACCACTCGGTAGTTTGGATGCCTACATGCGGCGCGTGAGTGCGATGCCGATGTTGTCGGCAGAGGAAGAGTGTGCTTTGGCACGGTGTTATCGCGAGAAAGGCGATTTAGAAGCAGCCAAACAATTGATATTATCGCATTTACGACTGGTCGCTAAAGTGGCTCGAAAATATTTGGGTTATGGTTTACCGTTGGCTGATTTAGTGCAGGAAGGCAATGTCGGCTTGATGAAAGCGGTGAAACGGTTTGATCCCGAAGTGGGCGTTCGGCTCGTTACATTTGCTTTGCATTGGATTAAAGCGGAAATTCATGAGTTTGTGTTGCGCAATTGGCGCATTGTGAAAATTGCGACAACGAAAGCCCAGCGAAAATTGTTTTTTAATTTACGTCAGTTGAAAACGCATCTGCATTGGTTTAGCAAAAATGAAGTGGATACGATCGCTCGAGAATTCGATCTGTCGCCTCAACTCGTGCAGGAAATGGAGTCACGATTGGAATCGCATGATGAATCATTTGATTCGATGAGCGAAGATGATGAAGATGATCATTACTCCCCATCACAATATTTAACCGATCCCACGATGAATCCTGAGCGGCTTTTAATCGAAGGTAATTCCGCGGAGAATTATCAAGCGCGATTACAGGTAGCGATGGGAAAGCTCGATGAACGCAGTCAGGCGATTTTGAAAGATCGTTGGCTCGTCGAAAATAAAATGACTTTACAGGCGTTAGCCGATCGTTATCAAGTTTCTGCTGAGCGCATTCGCCAGCTAGAAAGGTGTGCGTTAGATCAATTGAAAAAAAGCTTAGAGGAGAAATGACTATGCATTTTTTTAGTATACTGCTCATTGTAGCGGCCATTATCGTACTCGGACTGATTGCGCTTTATAATAAGCTCGTCAATCAAATCGAGATCGTTCGTAATAATCAAAAACAAATCGACATTCAGCTTGATCGACGATTTAAAGTGTTCGAATCGCTCATCAATGTGGTGAAAAAATACATGGATTACGAGCAAACGACATTGAAAGATGTGGTTGCGTTACGCAATCAAGCGCAAATAGCACAACAATCAGGCGATGAAAAGTCGCGCATGGCAGCGGAAGATTCAATTTCCAAAATCGCCGGTAATTTGAATGTTGTGTTCGAGCAATATCCGAATTTAAAAGCGGATCAAAATGCGCTGCAATTGCAAGAAGAAATCGTGAGCACCGAAAATAAATTGGCTTATGCAAAGCAGGCGTTTAACGACAGTATCGAACGTTATAATGTGGCGAAAAAAGTATTTCCGGCGAATATCGTGGTGACAATGTTTTCTTCGCTCAATTGTGCGTTTGTTTATTGGGGCTTAAGCGACGAAAAAATAGCCGAACAAGAAAATTATACGGTGAAATTATAGTCAAAGGCCTTACTTCGGAAGGATTGTCGCTGCGTGACTGATTGTTTTGGTGAGGCGCCTTTTGGATATTTCGATTATATGAATGATCTGTCATGCCCGCGAAAGTGGAGATGACAGTGATGTGTCGATCTGCGTTTAATGGGGATACCTCTCGCTGGATGTCCCGAGATCATTTTTTCGATTAGGTATAGATAATTATGACAGAAGCTTCTGCTATTAAAAAAAATTGGCGTGATGTATTAGCTGCAAATCAGCGCAAAACAATGGCTGTGATTAGCTTGTTTTTATTGATTTATGCCTTTTTGGGATTGCTCTTGGATTTTTATTTGAATGGTGCCTTTGTTCCCGGTCAATTTTCGACGGTTGCGCATGCGGTTTTAACTTTTCAAGTTATTCCCACAGCGACGATTACGATGATTATTGTTGCGGGCATTTCATTATGGATTACGTATGCTTTGCATGATCGCCTGATGTTGCTCGGGACTGAATATCATGAAGTCACACCGAAAAGCGCGCGTGGTTTTGCGGAACAGCAACTGTACAATTTGGTCGAAGAATTAAAAATTGCGGCTGGATTACGTTATATGCCGAAAGTGTATGTGATCAACGCTGATTATATGAATGCGTTTGCGAGCGGTTACAGTGAAAAATCCGCGATGATTGTCGTCACGCGCGGTATTATGGGCCGCTTAAATCGTGAAGAATTACAAGCCGTTATCGCCCATGAGCTCAGTCATATCCGACACGGCGATATTCGGCTCACGCTCACCGCCTCGGTGCTCAGTAATTTAATGCTCGTTGTTGTTGATATGTTATTTTACAACATGCTATTTCGACGCGATGATCGCGATCGTAATAATAATTTTGTGATTGTGATTATTTTACTGCGCTATCTTTTGCCGATTATTACTGTGCTATTGATGTTATATCTCAGTCGAACACGAGAGTATATGGCGGATGCCGGATCGGTTGAATTGATGCGCGATAACCATCCGCTTGCGCGGGCGTTAATGAAAATTTCACAAGATTATGAGGGGAATGATTCAAGTATGCGCGCTTTTGCCGCAACTCCCCATGAAGACATTCGTCGAGCGGCTTATATTTTTGATCCGTTTAGTGATGGCGGCCATCCGATAAAATCCCTCTCGACATTGGTTTCAACGCACCCTGCTTTGGGTGATCGTTTGCGAGCGCTCGGCTTTCGTTCGATGAGTGAGATTGGTTAAATTTCTCTACGAGAAAAATAGGACATTATTTAAACCAATACAGTGGCGATTTCTCGCAAGGGTACCTATACTTCTGCCTCGTAAACTAAATCAGTACGGAAAATTATGGCGGTAAAGGGGGATTATAGTGTTGATCTAATATCCAGTTTTACTTGTTATTATTCCGAACTTAAGTTGTATGATGATTTTTAAATAATAAAAAAGGTGCATTTAAATGCCAGGTAAAGAGAATGCCAGCAACTCGTCGATCAATCGAGTTACAGAAACTCAGGAAGAACAAGCAGCGCGACGACAAGCAGAAGAACTGCGGCTCCAACAGCAAGCAGAAGAACAACGATTAGCAGAGGAGCAGCAATTAGCAATAGAGCGGGAGCATACAGCAGAACAATTGGCAGCAGCCAGACGAGAAGAAGCCCGATTAGTTGAAGCTCATCCACCAGTAGATGGAGAAGACGACGATGCAGTCATCGCTCAACGATTTGTCGTAATTGAGCGATTAGCAGCACGTCAGCGAGTAGAGGCCCAGGAGGCAGAAGCTCGACGTGTGGGCGATATGGCAGAAATGGCAGGAGTATTTTTTGCTGGTGTTGATCGTGCACGACCACAAGTACCGGCACAACCCCATCATCCTCCACAGAGACCAAGGAGGCGATAACGATTTTTTTGTTTTTTTTCGAGTTGTCTATCATAAAAGGGCGCAGGCGTTATATTCCTGCGTCTAGTTCGGAGAGATCTATGGGATAAAACACTTTTCCCGATAGAATTTTAATTCGTTGATTGAATCGTAAAGTCGGTAAGCGCGCTTTGAGGTTTTATGCGATGAGAGAGAGTAGATAATTTTATATCTCTATGTGCGAAACTTCTGGAATGATAGCTCTTTGCCAGTTCAAAGTCTCGATCTAGGCATTCATTAAATTCAAAAAAATTAATTTTTTATAAGCGCTTTTACGATTTCTTTACTATAGTTGCGGCCGAAATTTTGTAATAACAAAATAAGATTAATTTTAAATAAAAATTTTAAATAAAAATGAGAAATAAAAATGTCAAGACCCAGTTCTCCAGATGCGATTGAACCGGCATCATTAACGCCTCCAGGTTTACCACCAACAGAACTTCGATCACCGCCACCAGTAATGGTCTCTCCAGAGCATGCCGTGCCGGCCCATTTGCCAGGAGACCACGCTTTTTCTCCTCCAGCAGGACCCGCAATACGGCTTCTTCCAGTACCGGCAGTGCCACCACGAGAAGAACCACCAACTCCACCACGAGAAGAACCACCAACTCCACCACGAGAAGAACCACCAACTCCACCCCCAGCGCCTCTGTCACCTCGCTTGGGATATGCAGCGTTACTAGGAAGAGCTTTTCCCCCAGCGGCACCAGCAGGAATTCGAGTGGGACATTTGTTTCCTGGGTTTGCTGATCCACAAGCAGCGCCACCACCTCCGCCTCCGCAGGATCCGCAGCAGGGTTCGCGAGGGTTACCGAGACCGCATAACCGGTAACGATTTTTTTATTTTTTCGAGTTGTTTATCATAAAAGGGCGCAGGCGTTATATTCCTGCGCCTAGTTCGTAGAGATCTATGGAATAAAACACTTTTCTCGATAGAATTTTAATTCGTTGATTGAATCATAAACGTCGGCAAGCGCGGTGTGTGTTGAATCTTTTTTATAAGATCCGACGATTTGAGGATACCAGCGTAAAGCTAATTCTTTAATCGTCGAAACATCGACGTTGCGATAGTGAAAAAAGGATTCTAATTGCGGCATCCATTGATATAAAAAGCGGCGGTCTTGGTAAATCGTATTGCCGCAAATTGGAGATGTTTTTGGCGGTAAATATTTAGATAAAAATTCGAGTGTCAGCTGTTCGGCTTGTGCCTCGTCGACTTGACTGTGACGAATGCGATTGACTAATCCGGATTGTGTATGCTGATTTTGATTCCAGTCATCCATGTGAGATAAAATTTCTTCAGGTTGAAAAATGGCCATCGCCGGACCTTCGGCAATGACATTAAGCTGCGCATCAGTGATGACGGTTGCGATTTCGATGATGCGATTTATCGACGGATTTAAGCCGGTCATTTCCAGGTCGAGCCAAATAAGCGATAAATTTTTTTCAAGCGCCATGATGCTATTTCCTTCTATTGCCAGATGTATTTATAAAGGAATTTACCGTGTTGTGCAACTGCTCGCCGAGTTGTTCTAAGTCGCGTGTTAAAATCCCTGGCGATTTTTTTTGTAACTGATAATCTAGTCGATGTTTAATCACACAGGGATTGATTTATGCGCCAAAATAAAGTGCTTTCTGTTTTTTCGCTCGCGATGATTGCGATGGCCGGCATCGTCAATATTCGTTCTTTTCCGATGATGGCATCAATGGGGTTGAATCTCGTTTTTTTCTATTTATTGGCGGGATTGTTTTTCTTATTGCCGAGTGCTCTGGTTTGTGCTGAATTATCGACCATGTTGCCCGAAGCAGGCGGCATGTATCGATGGATTAAAACAGCATTTGGCGAAGGGGTTGGTTTTATTGCGATTTGGACGGAATGGTTTAATAATGTGATTGGTTTTCCGGCGACGATTTCCTTTGTTACAGCGGCTATTGCGTACATTGTTGCGCCCCATTGGGCGCACAGTAAATTTTATATGTTCGGCGGCATGTTATTGATTACCTGGAGCGTGACGTTATTCAATCTGCTCGGGATTAAGGCATCCAGTCGGCTCAATATGATTGGTGTTGTATTTGGTACTTTATTGCCTGTCGTTGTGATTGTTATTTTGGCGATCAAATGGATGATAGCGGGCAATCCAGTGCAAATTCATTTTTCCCTCGCTGCCTTTTTGCCTGAGATGCATTTTAAAAGTTTTGCTTTTTTTGTCGGGGCTTTATCCTCGTATGCGGGCATGCAAATTATTGCCTTTCACTCGCAAAATGTGGAGAAACCGAATAAAACATTTCCGAAGGCAATTTTATCGTCCGTCACGATTATTTTGTTGATCACGATTTTGGGCGCTTTAGCTATTGCGATGGTTGTGCCGAAAAATCAATTAGATTTAATCAATGGCATGTTTGACGGGTTTCAAATCTTTTTGAATCAATTTCATTTAGCCTGGTTATTGCCGGTACTCGTGGGCTTGATTGCCATTAGTTGTATTTCGGGCTTAAGTGCTTGGTTATTAGGCCCAGCTCGAGGATTGGTGGTGGCAGCGCAGCAAGGGTTATTTCCTAGCTGGTGCGCAAAAGAAAATAAACACGGGATGCCGAAAAATATTCTTTTTCTACAAGCCGTTATTATTACCGCCTTATCCATGCTGTTTATTGTGATGCCTAATTTTAATTCCGCATTTTGGGTGCTTGTTGTGACGACAGGCCAACTGACGATGATTGTTTATATTTTGATGTTTGCATCGATCATTCGATTACGATATTCCCATAGTCAGGCGGAACGGCCCTTTAAGATTAGCGGTGGATTATTCGGTATTTGGCTCATTGCAGGTATCAGCATTCTCTGTTCAGTCGCGGGATTTTGTTCGGGATTTATCCCGCCCGATAGCGTGCAAATTAGTTTGAAAGAATATGAATTAATCATTATTGCCGGCAATGCGGTTTATTTGTTAATTCCGTTTTTAATCTATCATTATTTTACAAAACATTCGTTACGAAGACGATTATTGGGATGATGTTGACGACTCAAGCGTCGAGTAAAGGTTCAAAGACCGCTTTGAATATACCGTGACTATTATCCGTAAAGGTTAACGCAAACTGCATGGTATCATTGGCCTGTAATGAGTCTTTATTGATTTGAATGTCTTGAATGGTCTTGCCGTTCACTTGATCGCCTACGCTAAAGATTTTATACAGGTTAGCGTGCTGACTATAGTAATAAAGTGCTAAGGGAGTGGATCGTCCTACAGCCGTGAATAAAATACTTTTATTCTGTAATGACAGCTGTAAAAATTTTTCAAAAAGATCTGCTTGATTGGGGATCGTGCTTTGCTGATTGAGTATTTTGCTCAACGTTGCATGATCATAAAGAAAAATTCCTGTTTGACCTAAAATGCCATCACCGATAAAAGCCAGCTGTTGATGGGCAGCATCAAAGCTCAAGCTATAGAGTTTGATGAAAAAACCAGCGCCTTCAGGAAGATTGGAGTTTTGATTGAGGATCGGCGTTAACTTATTTTGAAGATTAAGGTATAAGCCATATTGTCCCTTTGCGCCCGATCCATAAAAAGCAAAATCAGTCGATGGGGTTATTCTTCCATCGAATGCGGCAGTCGATATTTGGGTAAAATTTCCTTGTCCTGACGGAATCGCAGAAGGCGCGGCCAGAAAATGATCGATGATGGCCTGCTGACTTTTTGTCAATGTCGAATTTATTGAGAAATCAGGGTATGTTGCGGTGATATTGGTGAGTGCTGTTATTTTGACTACGTGATCCTGCGCAAAAACGAGAGAAGGTAATAGGGCGGTGGTGAAAAACATCAGAGCCATAATTTTTTTTGATAATCGCATGAGATGACTCACTTTATTTAATTCAATGATCGAGGATGAATTTATAAACCGCTTTTGGCTAGATGTCAAAAATTCCTTATTGAGGATTGAGGGTTGAAGGTGAGTTAGATTACTCCAAGCTCAGGTTGCTCTTACATGTGGCCGATAAAAAAGCTAAAATAGCCTGAGTTCGGGATAACAGAAGACACACAAGAGATTGGTTGGCCTTAGTTTATTTTCGCTCATGAGTCGGGCTTTGTCATCCCGGGGCTTGACCGCGGGATCCAGAAAGCAGCCGAAAAAAACGGAACCCTGCGCACCTTGTTCGATAACGCGTCGCGCTTAATCGACATCCCTGTCTTCGGCGCGCTCAAATGAATTCCATTCATTTGCCGCTATCTCACTTCGGTGCTCGGGGCCCCCCTCAATTTTCGCGAAAACAAACTAAGGCCAATCCAATCACGGTCCAAATAACCTGCTTTCTTATCCCGAACTCAGGTTAAAATACGTTAATCAAAATGAATAGGGTGAGTTGATATGAATGATCTTCATGAACAATGTTTACGGGCGATGGGGATTGATTGTTGGCAAGAAAAGCAAGCGCCGATTTTACCCAATGTGTTAACCCTGGATTGGGACAGCTTGAAAAAAGTGGTGTCCGCATGTACGTTATGTGGTTTAGAAAAAACGCGTACACAGACTGTTTTTGGTGTTGGAAATCGACACGCAGATTTATTGGTTATTGGAGAGGCGCCGGGCGCTAATGAAGACAAGCAAGGCGAGCCTTTTGTTGGCCGGGGGGGTATGTTGCTGAATGCGATGTTGCATGCGATTCAGCTGAGTCGAGAGACAGTGTATATCGCGAATATTTTAAAATGTCGTCCGCCCAATAACCGAGATCCTTTGCCGTTTGAAGTAGCCTGTTGTACCCCTTATTTAAAGCGCCAAATTGAGTTGTTGAAACCTAAATTAATCGTAGCAGTGGGCCGTATTGCGGCGCAATTTTTGTTGGACACGAAAGAAACACTCGGTAAAATTCGCGGAAAAATACACGCCTATCAAGAGATTCCTTTGTTAGTTACTTATCATCCAGCCTATTTGTTGCGTGCGCCGCGCGAAAAAGCGAAAGCGTATGAGGATTTCATCAGGATTCGAGAGACATTAAATGAGCTGATGGGGTCGCGCTAAATTTTTTGTGTAAAGCCTCAGCAACTGAGGGTGGGACAAAAGCAGACACATCGCCGTGATGGGTCGCAATTGTTCGCACCAGGCTCGAGCACACATACGTGTATCGATCGGCAGGCGTGAGGAAAATCGTGTCTAAATCTGCCATCAGGGTACGATTCATGCTGGCCATTTGTAATTCATAATCAAAATCAGATACAACGCGTAATCCACGTAAGATCGTATAAGCGTTTTTTGTTTGAGCGAAATCGACGAGCAGTCCTTGAAAGGGAGTGGCTTCAATTTGCGGTTGATCTTTGAAAAACGATTGAATCAGCGATAGGCGTTCTTCAAGAGAAAAGAGTGATTTTTTTTCGATATTTTGCGCGACGGCGATAATGACCTTATCGAATAATTTTTGAGCGCGTTTGATAATATCGATGTGGCCCCATGTAATTGGATCGAATGTCCCAGGGTAGATGACTATTTTTTCCATATTTTTTAACCTAACTTTAGATTTAATAATTCAGCATTATAAACATCGCGCGTATAATTCGCAATTCGTAAGTCATGGTTGAGAAATAGTCGGCGTGATGGCGGGTTCCAACGTAAAACGCGCGCTTTGAGGTTGATGAGGAAAATATTTATGGGTTACTCACAAAAAGAATGCTCTATTTTTCAAACAGGAACGAGTGCGTCATTATTGGCTGGTGTTTATGAAGGTGAATTGACTGTTGATGAATTGAAGCGCCAGGGTGATTTTGGGTTAGGGACTTTCGATCAGGTTGATGGTGAGTTGATTATGTTAGATAACGTAGTTTATCGAGCGGCAGCGAATGGTTTGATAACACAGGCTGAATCTACTCGACGCATGCCTTTTGCCGTGACGACTTTTTTTGACCCACAACAAACGCTTGAGCTGCCTCACCTTTCTTATGATGAACTGTCGATATATTTGGACCGGCATTTGTCTGAAAAGAACTATATCTATGCCATTAAAGTGACCGGATATTTCGATTCAGTGCTGGCTCGTAGCCTCAATCGTTGTGAACCCCCTTATCGGCCGCTCATGGATATATTGCCGACTATTCAAACTTGTTTTGAATGTCATGATTCGAAAGGCACAATGATTGGATTTCGTTTTCCGGCGCATTTGTCGTCGGTTAATTTTTCATCCGACCATTTTCATTATATCGATCACGAGAAAAAAATGGGCGGACATGTTTTTGAATTTCGTGCACGAGACGTTATAATCGAATGGCGCCTTTATCGTCAATTGATTAATCATTTACCGAGAACGGATTGTTTTTCAGAAAACGCATTTGCTGCAAGATCAGAACAAATTACATAATACTATTGAGGGGAAATGAATATGAGTTTTCATTTTATTCGAAATGAGCGAGGGGAAATTACGCAGATTAAAACCGATTTGACCGGCTGTGCGTTAATCAATCATCCTTTTTTAAATAAAGGGACCGCGTTTAACGAAGTAGAAAGAAATACATTCGCTCTTGCCGGATTGTTGCCAGATCATGTTGAAACATTAGACGAGCAACTCACACGCGCATATGAACAATACACGGCTTGCGCGACAGATCTAGATAAACATCTTTATTTGCAGGCGTTACACGAATGTAACGCGACCTTGTTTTATCGATTGATATCCGATCATTTTTTAGAAATGGTCCCGATTATTTATACGCCAACGATTGGTGAAGCGATCGAAAAATTCAGTCATATTTTTCGTCGATCGTCGGGTTTGTTTTTTTCTTATCCGCATCAGGATCAAATGGGTGCTGCTTTGGCAGCCTACCAGCAACAGGCGTCTGAGATCGATTTGATTATTGTGACGGATGGTGAAGGGATTTTGGGGATTGGCGATCAGGGGACCGGGGGTATTTATATTTGTTTCGGGAAAGCGGTGATAGATACGTTGTGCGCCGGCATTGATCCGATGCGTATTTTAGCTATTCAATTGGATGTGGGTACCAATAATGAAATTTTACTGAATGATCCATTGTATTTAGGTTGGCGTCATCCGAGGGTCACAGGGCGCGATTATGATGAGTTTATCGATTTGTTTATAGCGGAAGTTAAAAAGTATTTCCCCACCGTTTTTCTGCATTGGGAAGATTTTAGTCGGGATGTTGCGCGACGAAATTTAGATCGCTTTCGTCAAACGCTGTGTTCCTTCAATGATGATATTCAGGGGACTGGCGTTGTCGCTGTTGCCACGCTAATGTCAGCCGCGCATCGATTAGGACAAAAATTATCTGATCAACGCATTGTGATGTTTGGAGCGGGTGCTGCAGGTACGGGAGTTTCCGATCAGATTGTTAAAGCGCTGCAAAAAGAAGGGCTATCCTATGAAGCCGCCTGCGAAAAAATTTGGTTAATCAATCGACAAGGATTGCTGATGGAAGGCATGGAAAATGTCAGTGATTTTCAGCGTTGTTATATGAAAACCACGGCGCATATTAAAAATTGGCGAGTCAAAGATGCGATGAAGATTACGCTGGCAGAAGTGGTCGAAAACTTTCAGCCCACGGTGTTGATGGGTATGTCTACAGTAGCGGGTGCGTTTAATGAATCGATCGTTAAAGCAATGGCAAGTCATGTGGATCATCCGATCATTATGCCTTTATCAAACCCGACAGCCAAATCAGAAGCGACGCCAGCGGATTTAATCCGATGGACAGCAGGAAAAGCGCTCATTGCAACCGGAAGCCCTTTTGCACCCGTGACCTGGAATGGGCGAAGCATTGCTATTGCGCAATGTAATAATGCGTTTGCTTTTCCGGGGATGTGTTTGGGCGCGCTAGCTGTTAAAGCGCGTCAATTTACCGATGCTATGTTGGTTGTTGCGTGTGAAACGTTGGGACAATGTGCAGGTTTGGGTAAAAGTTTAGAGGAACCTTTATTGCCATCGCTCGATCAAGCGAAAGCGATCAGTGAGAAAATTGCTCATGCCGTCGCTGAAGAAGCTATGGCCGAAGGGGTCGCCGAAAAAACGGATATTGCTTGTGCGATTCGTGCCATGCAGTGGGCGCCACAGTATTATGAGTTTTGTTAGGAATTTGTGAGCGCGAATTCGGTATAACAAGTTCAAATATTGCGTCTCGCGATCATCATCCCGCGGTAACGATACCGCGGGGCCCATAAAAACTTGAACCGACGCTTACGCTTCTCACAATGAAGCGGTACATTTATTTTGTGCTCGTTATCCAAAGCTCGTGTTAAAGCGTTCATCTCTCATCGATTATTCCGAGTTTTTAATTTGCGCTAATGCCTCTTTCACTTCATGGCTGGGTAATCGGAAAATGACAGCAAGCACCATGATGAGGATACAAAAAATAGCTAACATCCACAGAATCGTTTCAACATCGATCATTTGGATACCGCCCCCATAATCGCCTAAATAAGAAAAGATAGAAAGGCCAATAAAATAAGGCCAAATCCAAATCGATTCGCGCCAGCGCAAAGCGGATTTTTTGGGGTTACGCGAAAAAGCATGTTGAACGAGTAAAAGGAGTAATCCAATGCCAATGGCAATACCCATTTTTGAGACAATATGCCAGCCCGAAAAATAAATAAGTAAAGTGCAAATATAAAATGCAACTGTTGCCCAGAGTGAGCCAAAAGGTAATTTGAGTGGGCGTGGTTGGTTCGGTAATTGATATCGTAAGGCTAATAAACAAACGGGGCCAATGCCGTAGGTGACGGCTAGTAATGACGTGAGGAAAGACATCATGCTGTCCCAGCCGGGCAGTGGCGCAAACAAACAGATGGCAAAAAAGAAATTAATTATAATGGCGTACAGCGGGTTTCCTTGTGCGGATAAGTGGCGTAAAAAGGTTGGCATATAACCATTTTCACTCATGGCTGAAAGCGATCGCCCTGCGCTACTCGCGTACATTAAGCTGGCGGCGAAGGGAGCGATAATGGCGCCGATATAAACAAGCGGTAATAAAAAGCTTAACTCGTCTTGTGCTAAAATGGCGGCAAAGGGACTGTTATTATTTTGTAACGTTAAATTAGCCCAGCCGTGTGGGATGTTGATCAATTGTATAGAGGCGTTGAAGGCTAATTGCAGCAAGAGATAAATGAGTAGGCAAAAAATGATTGAACCTACGAGCGCAATCGGAATGGTAATGGCGGGTCTTTCGACTTCACCTGCCATTTCAGCGGCTTGCTTAAATCCATTAAAGGCAAACAAAATGCCACCCGTTGAAATAGCGCCTAAAACGCCATGAAACCCTAATGAGAAAAAGCGACTATGGGCAGGATGTAAAACATCTTCGGGCCTGAAAAATTTCGCTAAAATGACGCCAGCGATGATGACGGGGATCAACAATTTTAAAATCGTTAAAAAGCTATTGCATCGAATCAACCAGCGTAAGGAATACACATTGATAATAGTGACGAGCAGCATGAGCGAGGTGGCAACGACGTAACCGATTGAGGACAAGTGCCCGGCGTCACCAACAATGAGTACGGGAAAATAGTAATTGGCATATTGGACGGTTGCTTGGACTTCAATTGCCATGAGGGCGAGATAAGAGAGCCAAATCATCCAAGCAAATAAAAAACTCACCACATTGCCATGCGTAAATTGCGGGATACGAACACTGGATCCAGAGACAGGAATCATCGAGCACAGCTCGGCAAAAATGAAAGCGACGATGATGATCGCAATGCCACCGATTACCCAGGAAAGCAATGAGGCAGGCCCGGCATATTCAGCCGTATAAAAAGCGCTAAATAACCAACCTGATCCGATGATGGCGCTAATAGAAGTGAACAATGTTGCAAGCAATGAGATAGATCGTTTTGGCATATTAAATCTCCCTATTTGAAAATTCGGCTGACTTTGATCATTGTATCACTGAGGGATTTATGAGCGATAATGTTTTTGAGGATTGAGGGTGAGCAGGAGCAAAAAATGCGTAGCATTTTCCCTGCGAACGCGAGGCAGGAAGCCGAGCTGGGTCGATGCGTCAGGATGACGGTTCAGGAAAAAGTGAATAGGATTGAGGAAGAAAACCACCTACCGTCATTGCTTCAGCGCATGCGTTGCAAAATTATCTAAAATCCAGAGAGATGTCATGGATGATTCAAAGGACTGTGGCGAAATAGAAGTTATATTTTTCTGAATTTCGCGTATTTTTGCCACGGAATGACAGGGAGCCGAGTGGTTGTTTTACCACTCAATCCACGCCGGAATCATCGGAAAATACAGCGCGAATCGAGTGGCGAGTTTTTTTACGCCAAGGGGCGCGTGCAAGGCATGCAATACAAGGGCATAGTTTTCTAATTGTGTTTGATAAACCGCTTTTTCTTTTTGTAAAAAAATTTCAAGTGATTCTTGTTGAGGCGATGAAGTTTTATAATCAATAATCCATCGATTCCCGGATTCATCAATGAATGTCCGATCGATGATCACGCGTTTGAGGGTGTTTTGTTCAATGTAAGAAAGCGCATATTCTGAGTGCGCTTCTGGATGAGTTGATAAAATCCATCGACCTCGAGGATCGGCCAAGCTATTTTTAATGGCCCGCTGAGTTTTTTCATAAGCGCCTTGAATAAAACCGGGAAGAACATCATGTTGTAATAGCCAGTTTTTCCAATGATTGTTGAGACAAGAAATTTTTTCAAGCGGCCATTGATCGATACCGTCTAGACTGATTTGCTTCAAGACGTGATGAATTAAATCGCCCGTACGTTGAGCGATTAGATGCGCAGGGTCGTTGGTGGCGGTTGTCGAAGACAAAGATTTTTTTGAAATGGGTAGTGGCATTTGAGAGATGGGGATCGACTGAAAATAATCGTCAGTGAATCGGACGAATTGCGTAGATGTTATCGATGTTTTTGGATACGTATCAGCAACGATTTTTTTTGGGCGGTTCATCATCGCTTGATTAAAGCCATTCCCAATATAGGTTAAAAATGTTTTTGAAGCGGGTATATTTTCTTGTGTGGATTTTACGGTGCCGATCAAGTGCAGTTGTTTTTTAGCACGTGTGACGGCGACATAAAATAAACGTAACAGTTCATAATTGTTTTTCTGATTATTTTTTTTTGTCAGAAAATCATAAATAGAACCTTTTTTCGTGCTTGAAATTTCAATGGGCGCTAAAACTAAATCATCGCCTGCCTGCGCTCTGGGTATTTCCATCCATAACAACAATTGTTTTGTGTTGGATTTTATCGATGCCTGGAGCTGCGGGAGAATGACGGTGTCAAATTCTAAGCCTTTCGCTTTATGAATCGTCATGACCTGCACAGGATGATCAGAAAGGGTATCAGGCGCGGCGTAAAGTGCTTCGAGTTTTTCTTCGAGTGAATCAAAGTCTAATATATCGCCGCCCTCATCGAGCTGCTCGAGCAATGTAAAATATTGTTCGGCATGATTGAGGTCAGCCGGATGGGTGAGATAAGCCGGCGCATTCAAAGCAATCCAGGTATCATAAATCCAGTCACGTAAAGAATGTGTGCCGCGTTTGCTCAAACTGCTGGAAAGAATATCGCTCAGTGTTTTAAGTCTTTTTTGTCCACTGTCAGAAAGAGCCGCTCGTATTTCCGGCGTATAGATTTTTTTCCAGAAGGGTTCTTCAAGATTAAATTGTGCGACACGGTGAAGATCGCTCAACGTTAAGCCGCACCAGGGTGCGCGTAAAATAGAGAGCCAGGCGATCGTGTCGATGGGATGCAAAAGCACTTTGGTTAATGCCAACAGATCGCGAACAACAGGCGATTCTTTGAGTGAATCAATGTCAACGGCTTGATAGTCAATATGACATTGACGTAGCGATGCCAGGATGTCTGTTAATTGAGATCGTGCGCGCACTAAAATGGCAATCGTTTCGGTGGGATTTTTCTGTTGAATGGATTGAATGAGTGTAGCGATATAAGGGCCTTCCGACTCATGTTGATCTTCGAATAAAGGATGCATTTGTACGGTTTCGGATGTGGCGGGGTGCACAGGTTCGGCGGCGGCGTATTTTACCGCGCCTTCGCTAACATTTTCAATGCAGGGAAAAATAGCGGAAAATGTAGCATTAAACCAATCGATCAAATTTTTTTGTGATCGAAAATTAGCGGATAATACAAGCGGTGTTAAGTGAATAGCGCCGATAGATTCATGTTGTGTGCGTAAAAATAAACCGACTTCAGCATTGCGGAAGCGATAAATGGATTGCATGGGATCGCCGACAATGAATAGCGTTCGCCCATCCTGCCCCGTCCAACCCGCAGTTAATTGTTCGATGAGTCTAAAATGTGTAATGGAGGTGTCTTGAAA
>MGXH01000070.1 GCA_001801305.1 Gammaproteobacteria bacterium GWE2_42_36 | reverse complement strand
TTGGCGAGAAAAGGGAAAGGCGATTTGTTCATGGCGATTCACGCGGATGCGTTCAGTAATGTAGATGCGCGTGGCGCAACGGTATTTGCGTTATCCGAGCATGGTGCGACGAGCGAAGCGGCGCGCTGGCTCGCGCAAAAAGAAAATTATTCGGAGTTGGGTGGTGTGAGCCTATCGGATAAAAGTTATATGTTGCGATCGGTGCTGCTGGATTTATCTCAAACGGCGACGATTCAAGATAGCTTGCAGTTTGGTTATTCGGAATTGCAGGCGTTGAAGAAAGTCTCGCGATTGCATGAAAGTTTTGTCGAGCAAGCGCCATTTATGGTGTTGAAATCGCCGGATATTCCATCGCTATTGATTGAAACAGGTTTTATTTCGAATCGAGATGAAGAAGCGCAATTAAATGATCCGGCTTATCAAAAGCAATTGGCGAACGCCTTGACGCAGGGGATTGTTAATTATTTGCAGCAAAATCCGTCGCCACAAACCTATTTTTCGAGATAAGCAAATTTTATTCTGCAACAGAATATGCGGATATTCTTGCTGTGGGGGCCCGGAAAATTCCATTGAAGAAGAGGCCGTTATCGTAGTATCGTTCTCGTTTAAAGGATAGGAGCCTTTATGAATTTATCACGTATTCAAGTCTTGCCGCCACGATTAAGTAATCAAATTGCGGCAGGCGAAGTGATCGAGCGACCCGCCTCAGTCGTCAAAGAATTATTGGAAAATAGTTTAGACGCCGGCGCCGATCATATCGAAATCGATATTGAAAAAGGTGGATTAGAATTAATTCGTATTCGTGATAATGGGTGTGGTATTTGCAAAGAAGATTTATCGCTTGCGCTCAGTCGACATGCGACGAGTAAAATTACGCAACTGGAAGATCTTGAGAATATTGTGACATTGGGTTTTCGTGGTGAAGCGTTGGCGAGTATCAGTTCGGTTGCGCGGTTGACGTTAAAATCGGCAGTCGATAATCAACAGTCGGGTTGGTCAATTCGTGCGGAAGGCAGTGAGGCAACCGTCGAGTCGATGCCGACAGCGCATCCGTGTGGCACGACGATTGAAATTCGTGATTTGTTTTTTAATGTGCCGGCCAGGCGAAAATTTTTACGCACGGAAAAAGCGGAGTTCGATCATATCGTCGAGACCGTCAAACGCATGGCGTTAAGTCATTTTCAGGTGGGATTTGTTTTGCGACACAATCAGCGTGTCGTCTGTCATTTTCGTTCAGCGCAAAGTGAGGATGAACGTAAAAATCGTGTAGCGGAGATTTGCGGGAAATCATTTATCGAGCAATCGTTAAACGTCGATACGGAAAATGGAGAAATGCGTTTAACGGGTTGGGTGAGCGCGCCCACGTTTTCGCGCAGTCAAATGGATTTGCAGTACTTTTTTTTAAATGGCCGCATGATTCGCGATAAGCTAATCACGCATGCTGTTCGACAGGCATATCGTGATGTACTGTTTCACGATCGTCATCCGATTTATGTGTTGTATTTAGAAATACCGTCTCCAGCCGTCGACGTGAATGTGCATCCGACGAAACAAGAAGTGCGTTTTCGCGAATCGAAAGCCGTGCATGATTTTATCGCGTATTCGGTTGGGCAGACAATTGCGAAAGCTTTTCCTGCAGAACAGACGATGCAGTCCAATACGATTAGCACGTTTATGCCATATCGAGAAAAAGAGATGTCCACACAAATCCCTTTGCAAGTGCAAGAGCAAATGATGTCGTATGGATTATTGCATCGATCCGATTATTCACCACCTACTCAGCCGACTGTGACGGAGCCATCGATTCCTGTCGCGGAAGAACAATCAATCTCAGAGGCGACGCATTATCCGCTCGGTTTTGCAATCGGCCAATTACACGAAACGTATTTGCTCGCGCAAAATGATAAAGGACTTGTGTTGGTCGACATGCATGCTGCGCATGAGCGAATTACGTATGAGCGCTTAAAACAAATGATGGAGCAAGATCAATTGCAGTTGCAAACATTATTATTGCCGATCCATTTAAATTTAAACGAAACAGAAATGCGTGCGGTCGAAACATTTTTGGAGACGATCAAAGAGCTTGGGATTGACGTTGATTTTTCTGGGCCGGAAACGATTACGATTCGGCAAGTGCCGAGTTTATTGATGGATGCGAATATCGCTGAACTGGTCTGCGATGTGATTGCGGATTTAATTGAATACGGTGAAACCACGCGCGTACAAGATCATTTCAATGATCTTTTGGCGACGATGGCATGCCATGGTTCTGTGCGTGCGCATCGAAAATTAATGTTGCCGGAAATGAATGCGCTGTTGCGCGAGATGGAATCGACCGATCGAATCAATCAATGCAATCATGGTCGGCCAACATGGATTCAATTGTCGATGATCGAGCTCGATAAATTATTTAAGCGGGGACAATGATGTCCGTTTTCCCCGTGTTATGTGTGATGGGCCCGACTGGCGCTGGAAAATCAGCGCTCGCTTTTGAATTAGCAAAACGATTTCAAACGGAAATTGTGAGTGTCGATTCCGCGATGGTGTATCGCGGGATGGATATCGGCACGGCAAAACCCTTTCGAGAAGAATTAGCGGAAATTCCGCATCATTTGATTGATATCCGTGATCCAATCGAGCCGTATTCGGCAGGGGAGTTTCGACAAGACGCATGGGCGGCGATTCAGTCGATTCACGCAAAAAATAAGTTACCGATTTTAGTCGGCGGAACGATGCTGTATTTTAAGGCGTTGCAGCAAGGATTATCACCTTTGCCGAAAGCGCAACAAAATGTACGAGAAAAAATCGCACAAGCAGCGCAAGCCTTGGGATGGGAAGCATTGCATGAACGATTAAAAAGTATTGATCCCCTTTCTGCCGCACGTATTCATCCGAACGATCCGCAACGATTACAACGTGCGTTAGAGGTATATGAAATTACGGGCTACTCGATGACGGATTTGCAACAACAATCACCCCCTGAAGAAATGCAGGTTGTGCGATGGATCAATATCGCGATTCATTTTGCGAATCGATCGATTTTGCATCAGCGGATCGCCGATCGATTTGAGCAAATGTTGCAGGCGGGACTGATTAAAGAAGTGGAGCAATTATATCGTCGTGGAGATTTGAATGCTGATTTACCCTCAATTCGATCGGTGGGGTATCGACAAGTGTGGCAGTATTTAACAGGCGAATTGTCTTATGAGGAGATGAAGGACCGCGCGGTTATCGCTACTCGACAATTGGCAAAACGACAGTTAACTTGGTTACGAGCTTGGCCGAATTTGACATGGTTTGAGGCGGCTGGTTTGAATATTGAGGAAATTGTGGGGTATACTTCAGGATTGAGGGTGAGCCGGGTTAAAAAAATGTGAAGCATTTTTCCGGCGAACGCGAGGCAGGAAGCCGAGCTGGGAGGGATGCGTCAGGATGATGGTTCAAGAAAGACTGAATAGGATTGAGGAAAGAAGTCTACCCACTGTCATTGCGAGGCGTAGCCGAAGCAATCCAGAACCAAAACTGGATCCCATGGTCAAGCCGTGGAATGACGAAGAACTGGATTTCACGGCCCGTCACTATTTGATCGTGGGGCGCAGGATGACGGTTTCCGAGGTGATCGTGTGGTATGGCGTTTATTGGTAAAGGAATTTTCCTCTTGTGGATGCCCATAATTTTTTTAAGAAAAAGGAGATATCTCATGAAAACAGTGCGATCTATTCTTTCAGCGATCATTATCGCTTTAGGTGTAATCATCGCCGGATCGTTGATTCAATCTGGATTTATCGCGTTTAAATCATTTGATCAATTTGTCACGGTAAAAGGCTTGGCGGAGCAAAATACCAAAGCGGATCGTGTTATTTGGCGACTCATGTTTAATTATGCGAGCGACACGTTGCCGGATGTTTATCAGGGGATGGAAAGCGCTCAGAAAAAAATCCTCGCATTTTTAGAGGCCCATCATATTCCCGCCATTGATATTCAAACGCAACCGATTGCGATTACGGACAATCAAGCGCAAAGTTACTCGAGTAGTAGTAATTTGAAACGATACAGTGCGAGTAGTAGTTTGGTTGTGATGAGCGATCAAGTCGATTTGCTGAATACGGCGTTGCAGCAAACCAATGAATTAGTTCAATCAGGGATCGTGTTGAGTGGGTCGGAGGTGCATTATCTTTTTACTAAATTGAATGAGGTGAAGCCCACGATGCTAACGGCTGCGACGGCGAATGCAAAAGAAGCGGCAAATACCTTTGCGAAAAATGCCAACAATCAGCTGGGCGGAATTAGACAAGCTTCTCAAGGACTATTTACCGTTCGAAATGCCGACGACAGTTACGGCGATAACAGCCCCGACAAAAAAGTGCGGGTTGTGACGACAGTGCAGTACTATTTGAAGTAATTGACATGCAATGGCTATGGTGCAATTTGATTGGGATGACAATAAAAATAATGCGTGATTTTTTGCCTGCTCCGCATGAGCTTGTTTTGAAGGACAACACAGTTAAAGTGACTTTATTGCTCAGCAAAGAGAGTGTTGACTATTTTAAAGGCGAAGCCAAAAAACATAATGCTCGTTATCAGTCAATGATTCGGGCATTGTTGGATCACTATACAGAGCATTTTAAAAAAGCCGCTTCATAACTTTCGGCATACTCCCAGGAACGTTTTTGTATTATCACGATTACGGTGAATAATTACGCTGCTTCAAGAGTAAGTTAAGCGTTTTTTTATCGATCCAACCGATCATCTTGCAGAATTTTTTCTGCACCGATTTTTTTGAGCGCACGTCGAATGCGTTTAAGGCCTTTGACAATGCTTTTTTCTCGAGAGCCGAGCTGTGGATTTAACACGGTCGTTGCATGATTCAAATGATCGACGTATTGTCCGAGCGTTTCAGAGGGCAAGAATATCGTTTGATAACCGTGTTCTTGTAATTTTTTGTGAATCACTTTTCCGGCATTTTCGCGATCGGCTGAAAATGTGAGCTGATATTTTTTAAGCAAATCCGTTCGATATAAGGCGCAATGACTGCGTAAATAATAATAATTTTTTCCATGGCCTTGAATCGCATGATTTTGCCTGCCGATCGCGCGATACCAAAGTAGTTGTATTTGTTTTTCGAGCCACTTCGCGCCTCGTTCAAACCAGGGTTTTGATTCCAACTTCCACGAGCCAACGCTACCGACCTCGGGGTGATTCTCGAAAGGAGTTAACAGTACATCCAGCCAATTCGCGTGTTTAACAATCGTGTCGGTATGGATTGATAACACATAAGGTGTTTGGGCTTGAGCCAGTCCCAAATCCAAGGCGCGTGCGTGCGCTAATGCAGGAAAATCATCGGGTTCGGATTTGCGTTCGATGAGTGTAATCCAAGGTAATGTCTTGAGATAAGCTAAAGACGCATCTTGTGAGTTATTATCAATTACAATGATATGTGCTTTATTAAAATCCGTATATTTACGCAATAGTCGCAAACATAATTGGGTCACTTCGAGCGTTTTGTAATTAGGAATCAAAATGGTGACGATGGGATCGGGCATGTTAGAAATATTTCCTTGATCGATAATAGAGGGCGCGGACAACCCTTACTGTAACACCACTCTTGTTAAGGATTGAGGGAATGAATCGCTTCGCGCTGGATAATATTAAAAAACAAGGGGTCATGGTAATGGACATAGTTTTAAAGCTTTTTCCAGATGGGTAAATCACTTTTGGCGATATCTTTTAAAAATTTTCCATTTTGATCTTTGGGTGAAATCAATGGATTTTGAATGGGCCATTCAATGCCGACATCCGGATCATCCCATCGCAACGTGAGCTCAACCGAAGGGTTGTAATAATTTGTGCATTTATAAAAAATATCCGCTTCCTCTGACAGCACGCAAAAGCCATGCGCGAAACCCGGTGGGATATAAAATTGATGATGATCTTGATCGTTGAGTATCACACTGGCCCATTGTCCGAAAGTTGGAGAGTCTTGTCGAATGTCGACGGCGACATCAAAAATTTGACCCCGCGTTGCATAAATGAGTTTACCTTGCGTATGGTTTTTCTGATGGTGTAATCCGCGCAGGACGCCTTTCGTCGATCGGGAACAATTATCCTGAACGAATGTTGTTGAAATGCCTTGTGCAGCATAACGCTCTGCCTGAAAGCTTTCGAAAAAAAATCCGCGCGTATCGCCAAAATGTTTAGGCTCGATGATCAATAACTCAGGGAGTTTAGGATGTTGTGTGACGTGCATGGTTTAATAATTCCAATAAAGGTTTTCCATAACCGCTTTTGACGAGAGGTTCTGCGAGCGCTTTTAGTTCTGCATCAGTAATATATTTTTTTCGCCAAGCGATTTCTTCGGGACAGCCGACCTTGATATTTAAACGATGTTCTAATACAGAAACAAATTGCGATGCTTCTAATAATGAATCGTGCGTACCTGTATCTAGCCAAGCGGTGCCCGGCTCAATCAGTTGTGCTTGTAATTGTTTTTTGTCGAGATAAACACGGTTGACGTCGGTAATTTCCAGTTCGCCTCGCGCGGAGGGTTTCAGGTTTTTTGAAATCTCGACGACTTGATTATCATAAAAATACAAGCCAATGACCGCATAATTTGAGGGCGGATTTTTTGGTTTTTCGAGGAGATCGTTGACGTGGCCGGCGGCATCAAAACCTAATACGCCGAATCGTTCGGGATCATTGACTGGATAACCGTAAACGGTTGCGCCGTTGTGTTGATGAGAAAGATCAGGCAGTAATCGCGCAAAACTGTCGCCATGGATAATATTATCGCCGAGGATCAAGCAGACATCGTCTTTGCCGATAAACTGCTCGCCAATAATAAAAGCGTCGGCAATTCCTTTAGGCACAGTTTGTACATCATACGAAATGGAAATACCCCATTGCGAGCCGTCACCTAAAAGTTTAATAAATAGCGCTTTATCGTGCGGAGAAGTGATAATTAAAATATCACGAATGCCGGCTTGCATCAGGGTGGACAAAGGATAATAGATCATCGGTTTGTCATAGACCGGAAGCAATAATTTGTTGATATGAAGCGAAGCGGGATAAAGTCGCGTGCTATTACCAGCGCCTAGAATAATGCCCTTCATTTTTTTGTCCTTCTTTATGCTCAATCAACGCAAAGCAGTTTACAGAATTTTCAAATATCCGTCATGATTTTTTTTGTATTCCTTGTCGTTTCAAGGCCGTTATCTCATGGTGGTTTGCTTGAACTCAGTTTAATTGCAAGTAGGATCTAGCGTTCGTTGAAAATTGCCTCTATACTTGTCACTTCTAATTCATTAAATCATCGCCAATAGCGAAACGAGGTAAATTTTATGACAATGCCTAATATGCAGGAACTCATGGAAAAAGCCAAAGAAATGCAAAAGCAAATGCAGGTGGCTCAGCAGGAAATCACGTCGATTACCGTTATCGGTAAATCGGGTGGGGGATTGGTTGAAGTTCATATGAGCGGCGCGTATCGCGTGTTGCGTACGATCATTTCTGAGAAAATCATCAGCGATAAAGCTATGACCGAAGATTTGGTGACGGCCGCTTTTAATCATGCGTCCGATCAAGTGGCGAGCCGCACAAAAGACAAAATGATGCAACTCGCGAAAACCTTGAATTTGCCTGAAAACACAACCGATCAAATCACTTAACGGTAGTCTACTTTTATGGCATTGACGCCGATCATCTATCAACTCATTGACGCGCTGCGTTATTTGCCTGGCGTTGGGCCGAAAACTGCGCAGCGTATGGCGTTTTATTTATTGGAACATGATCGGGAAAAGGCGCGCCAGTTAGCCTATACAATTCAATCGGCGATGGATAAAATCAGTCATTGCAAAAATTGCCGTATGTTTTGTGAGGCGGATTTGTGCCAATTATGCGCTAATGCTCGCCGAGATCAGACATTATTGTGCATTGTCGAATCGCCTGCCGATGTGATCGCAATTGAAAAAACCGGCTTTTATAAAGGCTTGTATTTTATTTTGCACGGACATATTTCGGCGATCGATGGCGTGGGCCCCAAAGCGATCGGCATGGATTTACTGAAAAGTCGGCTAGAACAACGTATTATTCAGGAAATGATTGTCGCGACAAATCCCACGGTGGAAGGGGAGGCAACCTCGCACTATATTTCTGAACTCGTCAAACCCTATCAAATTAAAATTACCCGTATAGCGCGAGGTATTCCCTTGGGCGGCGAATTGGAATACGTCGATAGCCATACCATTACCGAAGCGCTCAATCGGCGATCAGAAATTCTCGAGTAAAAATTATTTATCGCCTCGATTAAAGTATTTTTTTGAACCGTATATCACACGGCATGCCTTATTGGGCGCAGCGGCGCCTGTATTACCTGGGTCATTAGCGCTTGAGGTAATGAAGTATGTTTTGCCGCAATCATTGAGATCGTTGCGAGGGGTCAGTAAATCTTGGTGCGGGTTTTTTGAAATTCCGATGCAGGAAAGGTTAGCCAAAGAGCGAGAACGTCAGGCTCAGTTGAGGGTTCCCTGAGGCGTCGCTGGATCCCGCGGTCAAGTGCCGCGGGGATGACAATGGCTTATCGTCAAGAGGACTGCGAGGGGCGCGAGCGACGAAGCAGCATCAGAACTGGATTGCTTCGACTACGTCTCGCAATGACAAGCGGATTGGATTGTTTCGGCTTCCCGCCATGCTACGTTCGCGGTCGCAATGACGGCGATATCGCGAAACCAATAAAAAATACCGACAAATTAAGCGTTGAATCTTGAAAAGCATACCCGAAAAGCCCCGCTCTTTTTTTGATCAAAATATGCGAGAAGAAAGATTTTCTTAATATTTCCTTAAGGTTTCGGAGGTATTATAGCCGGAAGATAAAAAAGGTAAAAAATTGAACAGGGCGTGCGAAATGAATTTGCCTTGATGGATGAAAAATGGAGTTACCGCTGTTCTAAATGCAGTGGAAGTTTTTTCGAGAGGGAAGATTATGCTGTCTACATCTACGCTCGATAGCAGGAAAAAAGAATTTTCTGATCACTTAGAAAAGTTAGCTGAATTGATTAACGAATACCATAGGGTGCGATTTTTAACAAAGGACCAAAGGGATCAATTCATAAAAAGCATAGAGAGGATAAAAGTAGCATCTCTTGAAGCTTCAGATATAGGTGGCGAAGAGAAACTAAAAATTAGTGAGTTAGTTGCAGCGCTGGAAGAAAACCAAAAGTCTTGGACGGAAGAGCTGAAAGCGCTCGCCAAAGAACCAGAAATTCAACGACCAACAACGTGGAAGGTGGAAGACGGCGTAGAGGACGATAGTCAAGAAGCATATGAATTATTCCAAGAGGCGAGGGCGCTCTATTTTCCAAAATTAGAGAACGAATTAAATATTTTAAGAGGGGAATCGAGTCTTCGTGAGAGCTGGCAAAATCCCATAAATGTTCAGGAGTTGGATCAGCTTTCCTACGCTATTAGTGATGACTGCCGTCTTAGATGGCTTGAAACGTATATTGGAAAGAACGACCCGCTTGTTAAACATTTGAGAATAATTCACGACGCTCAGGGCTCTACTGCAGAAGACAGAAGGCTGGTTTGGTGTTGTGCAAATGCAGCTAAAGAAGCGGCTACTGCGACAGCGACGAAAAAAACACTGATGGCATCTGCGGCGCATATGGATGTTGAATTAGTGGCAGAGGTGCACAGGCGAGCCAATTTCAACGCAGCTTGGAAAGGTGTGGATAAAAAATTAAAGAAATTTAATCCTACGCAGAAACCAGGTTTTTTTCGTCGAAATATAGGAAAAATGTTGGGGATGCTTGCGGCAGTTCCATTTTTTCTAGGCGCTGGCATGGTCATTGGTACCGTGGCAGCGTCTTTTTTCGGCATTATTGCGCTTCCGATAGCGTTGCCTGTATTAGCGGTTGTAGCTGTAGTTTCAGCGGGGATTGGTTTCTTATCAATTGCGGCTGGATTTGTAGGGGATTTTAAAAAAAATAGAAGCGCCAGAAAAGCGCGAGACACAATGGTTCCGATATCGATATCGGAACCAACGGTATTAAGGCAGCAATCCATCACTGATACGACGAAAGGCCCGTTGCCATTTTTAGGGGCTGAAAATCCCGCAGCTATTGTTGCGCCTTCGGCTGCAGTATTGCCCACGACTAGCGTGACTGATGAAGTCGCAGTGAATCAAGACGCGCAAATTGGCAGTGGATTAAGCCAAACAGGATCTGGTCACACAGAACTAGATTCTCCAGCATTGTCGATACCGCCGCGTGTAGTTCCAATTCCTCCCGTGCTGCCGCCGTTATTAGTTATTCAAGGTGTAGTACTAATGGGCGATGAATCAAGCCAAACAGAGCCAGATTCTCGACCATCGACATCGCCCGTTGGTTTAACGTCTCAAATAGGAAAGGGTATTACTCCGGTGTTGATTCCAAGCAGAGAAGGTTCCCCCTACCCATCTGAAACAAGGAGTGGGTTGTCAGAGCAGCCTGCAAATCCATTAGTATCTCCCGCGCCGTCAACGCCTTTGGGTAGAGTAGGTTCTCCCAGTTTGTCTGAAGCAACCAGTGAATCGCTAACCAAACAAGGATCAGACGCGTCAGGTTCTTTGCCGCCGACGGCGGTATCGCCTGTTTTCGTTTTAGACAGGAGAGACTCTCTGACAGGTAGCGGTTCAATATCAGCCCCTAAGGTGAGTCCAGCTCAACTTACAGGACAAGCAGTGCTATCATTGCTATTTAAGCCAGCAGAAGAAGGTAGACAATTACCAGATCAGGCTGAGGCTGCATCGCCGACTTCCTCTCCTCGGGGTTCAACACCGGCATCAGTATTAGCAGTCTAATGGCGTGGGAGATAATAAAGCCCTATTATTTTTTCAGTGGTGTACCGATCGAACGGATCTTCGTTATTAACCTCAGTTTTGGATAAGAAATAGAAAAAAACAATGTTTGAATCGGGATGGTTATTTTTAATTCCGATATTTGGGACACCCACAAAGGGTGCCTGATCTTGAAGTGTTCGCAATTTTGTGAGCGGCCATAAAGGCCGCCCCTACGAATTCATCACACGGAGTAATGATTGTGTTAATATAAAATCCCGTTCTTTTATCCAAAACTCAGGTTTATTAAGACAAGGATAGTCACGGTCAAGCAGCGGGATGACGGCGATTGTGGAGTGTGGGATGCGAGGGATGAAGGTACTTCGAGGTTCGTCATTGAGAGGAGCGCAGCGATGAAGCAATCCAGAATCAATCTAAATTTTCTCGATCAATGTTCAATTGCTGCGATTTTTTGGACGCCTATAAAAGGCGCCCCTACGATAAGTTACTAAATTTGCGGGACGTATTTCGATTGCTAAATTTGGTATCCCAGCCCAAGCGAGAATTCATTCAAATGCACATGCTTTGCTTTGAATGGGTCGATGGTGTTTCCGCTCGTGGTGTCATTGTGTCCCGTTTCGATTTCCCCGATATCTCGGAAATGATAGGCTAAATCGAGTTTCCAGTTGGGCGACATCCAATAATTAAAACCGAGGCCTGCCTGCCAGGAAAAATTCTCATCGGTTTCCCCATCTAATCGATTGGCTAGTCCCCGCGTATCTAAATCAATATTTCTCATGCCGTATGTTTTATTAACAGCAAGACCCGCGCCAATAGAAACGTAAGGTGTAAAGTGATTCCACGTAATCGGTGAAAAATTGGTATTGAGCATCCAAGTTTGCACGGAAATATTATCGATTACTTTTTCACGGCTTAGCGAGGGATTCTCACTGGTGAATGAGTATTGTTGTGACCAGCTAAAATGCGTGCGATAGATATAGTCAACATCAAAGCCAATATTAGGATTTAACTGATAGCCCAGCACAGCGCCGTATAAGGGCTCTGTTCCCATTGAGGCGTCGTTGAATCCATTATCGGGGACGATCCACATCGCATTATGGCCTGATCCTGTATCGGGTTCGAACTTGGTATTATCGCTCGAAACGGAAGGACCCGTTTTGATTTCGGCATAAAAATTTTGTAATGCGGAGAGCGTGGGAGAAAAGGCTGATGTTGATTGTTGCGGAGCATTCGTTGCAGTAGTGGCGCCAAAAGCGACGCTACCCATTGCCGCCATAACCAAGCCAATAACAATTTTCTGTTTCATAAGTCAAAGATCCTTTTACGTGATTACTTGCGACGGTGATGGTACCAGTCATCATTTTCTTTTCCACTTCTTTTTATTTTTTTTAACAAAATATTAAGCTGCACAAAAGTTGAAATTTTTCGAGGGGATTGTATAGTGAGTAAACTTTTGTGAGACTTGCTATTCACCATGAAAAAAGCACTATTTTTTGACGTCACGTTGCCTATGACATCAGAACTCATTGTCTATCCAGGCGACCCTAAAATTAAAATAAAAAAAATTAACACGATTGAGAAGCATGGTTTTTGTTTACAGCAAATGACGTTGCATAATCATATGGGAACCCATATTGATTTTCCAGGCCATGTCTTTAAACATGGCAAAACCAGTGAAGATTATCCGTTATTTTATTTTTGTGGAAAAGGGATTGTGATCGAAGTGCCAGCGCATATGAAAAGTATTACCAAAGCATTCATCACCAGCTTTTCTAAACAAATCATGAAAAACGATATTGTTTTATTTAAGACGAGTAACTCAGCGTTGTATCGAAGAAAGAAACCGAGCAAGCAATACGTGTATTTTGAGAAAGATGCGGCGGAAGCGTTAGCGAAGAAGCATCCAAAAATGATTGGCATTGATTATTTGAGTCCCGATCGTTATGGTGATACCGCGTTGCCGATTCATCAGATATTTTTATCTCAAAATATTTTAATTCTTGAAGGATTATTTTTAAGGGATGTGCCAGAAGGTCGGTATCGAGAAGTATTAGCGATTCCTGTGTGTATGCCCTGTATGGATGGATTACCGGCGAGTGTATTTTTAAGGCCCTGAAGGAGTTTGTTTATGATAAGTCATTGCGATTTAGAATTATTGGCTAGAAATTTTAGCCGCCATAACATTGGTTTTTTTAAGTTTAATGATAGAGAGGAGGTTTTAGCGTATTTGCAATCAAATCTCAATCAAACGATGCAAATTGCGTGGGGTGGATCCGTGACATTGAATGAGTGTGGCATCTTGGATTATCTGCGAAGAGAAAAATTTCCTCGTCTTTGTGATAGAGATAATCCCGAATTAAGCGAAGAAGAACGGATGGAAATAGGAAGGAAAGCATTTTCTGCTGATGTGTTTTTAACAAGTGCCAATGCGATAACCGAAGATGGGTTGATCGTCAATATCGATGGTGCCGGCAATCGTGTGGTGGCAACAATATTTGGGCCAAAGAAAGTCTATTTTATTTTTAATCATTACTTCGTATAATTGTAATCGAAATCATTGAGGTGAAGTAAGTGGTATTTTGATGGTGCTGCGATCGCGAAATGGCGATTCTACTTTTTGCTTGGGTATGGGTAAGATAAATTCGATAAGGAATATTGATATGAAAAAACGCTGGAAATATTGTGCTTTGTTAGTCGCATTACTTTTTTCTGTTTCGCTTTATGCGGCAGAGGACGCAATTAGTATTCAAGATATCTATCAACATCTTTCAACCGTCGCCGGAGGGAAGTTTAAAAAATACGATGGAATTACTTATGCTAAACCGAGCTCAAATAGTTTGGACTTTATTCAAACGCCCGATATTTGGGGCTTGGATATTAATACATATGCGAAAGGATTTACGCCTACGGCAGGGAATATAATTGATAAAGAATTTCTTGTTCCCACCTGTAAAACCAATTCGGATTGCCAAGGGTATAGTACGTGTCAAGCGCCAGATTTTACGACGGACCTAAGCGGCAATAAGCGCCAACTGTGCTTAACACCGGCCTATAAAATTTTGGATACTATTTATCACGCCATTGTGAGTGCAAAACAATCGATTGATATAACCACCTT
>MGXH01000069.1 GCA_001801305.1 Gammaproteobacteria bacterium GWE2_42_36 | reverse complement strand
AGCAGTGCGACTTTTGGCAATTTAATACCCAACGTTATGGCAAAATTGATGGCATTTTGCACGATATCTTTTTTTTCTGTAATCGACGGCTTGATATTGAACGCCACATCGGAGCAAATCAATAATTTATGATAAGAAGGAATATCGACTAACATACCATGCGTCATGCGCCGATCGGTACGCAACCCCCCTTCTCGGCTAACAATCTTAGCCATAAAAGTTTCTGTATGTAAATTTCCTTTCATCAATGCATTGAGCAACCCTTCTTTCGCCATTTCAACTGCTTTGGTTGCCGCCTCTTCTTCGGAATTAACAGTAACGCATTGATAAGCAGAAATATCTTCACCCAATTTTTTGGCCGTCTCATTTATTTTATCAGGCCGCCCAATAAAAACAGGCGTAATTACCTTTTGCTCAGCCGCTACGAGTGCAGCTTTTAATGTTTCAACATCCTCAGGACAAACAATACCCATTTTAAACTGGATACCATCAGGCGCTCGCGAAAACAGCGCTTTCATTTTTTCCATTTGATAATTCCTCTCAACTCTTTTTATCGCGCTCGCTTGTTAATGACTGTCATTGCGAGACACGTCGTGTCGAAGCAATCCAGTCTCCCGTCATCCCGCGGCTTGACCGCGGGATCCAGTTTTGATTCTGCTTCGGCGCTCACGCTCCTTGCAATGACGGCAGATAGTCTTCTTCCTTAATCCTTACTTCCCTTCCGCTAATTTCTCATAATACGCACGTCGTCGATCTACGTCTTTTTGCGCTTCTGCCATTAAGCGTTTCGCTTCTTCCGGGTGCGTACGCTCCAACACTCTAAATCGATTTTCGCTTTCCGCAAACTGAGTCAACGAAATGGACGGTTTTTCGCAATCAAGCTGCAAGGGATTCAGCCCTTCTTTCACGCGATCCGGATTGTAACGATACAAAGGCCAATACCCACTCTTCACCGCTAATATCTCACGCTCAGCAACGGTACGCATATCAATTCCATGCGCAATACAAGGCGCATAAGCAATGATTAGTGCAGGACCGTTATAAGCATCCGCCTCTTTAAAGGCTTTGATCGCTTGCGCTGGATTTGCCGCTAAAGAAATGGAAGCAACATACGCACTACCATAAGTCATCGCCATCAATCCTAAATCTTTCTTCGCCGTTTTCTTCCCTTCCATCGCAAATTTCACAACAGCACCACGAGAAGAGGCTTTTGACGCTTGTCCACCCGTATTGGAATAGACTTCTGTGTCTAAAACAAGAATATTAATTTTCTTATTTGACGCAATCACGTGATCTAATCCGCCAAAACCAATATCATAAGCCCAGCCATCTCCGCCTAACGCCCAAATGCTATGCTTAACAAGAAAATCTGCAATCGAATACAAAATTTTCGCTTCGGGCTCTTTCATGGCTTGCAATCGCGATTTCAATTCGATGATACGTTTACGTTGTAAATGAATCGCCTGATCCGTCTCTTGTTCTGCTTCTAAAATTTCAGTGAAAAAATTATCCTGACAGAAAGGCATCAGTTTTTTTAACAAGTGTTTTGCATAGTCTTTAAGTTTTTCTTCGCTCAGTGCAAAACCAAAAGCGAACTCCGCATTATCTTCAAACAACGAGCCGGAATAAGCAGGACCATACCCTTCGTTGTTAACAACCCAAGGATTGGTGGGCAGCATGCTGCCGTAAACGAGCGCGCATCCGCAAGCGGTCCCAACGATCATCCGATCACCAAACAATTGGCTCAACATTTTGACATAGGGCGCCTCGCCACAACCACTGCAAGCACCACAGAATTCAAACATCGGTTGAACGTATTGAAGTCCCGGCAATGTCGATGTATTGACCTCCATTTTTTCCAAGTACGGCAGTGTTTCGAAAAACTCAACATTTTGCTTTTTATTTTCAAGTACAGGCTCTTTTTTCTCCATAGATAAAGCTTTTCCTTTCACCGGGCAAGCACGGACACATAGCTCGCAACCCATACAATCTTCAGGATGAATTTGTAGAATAAAATGTTTACCCTCTGCATTTTTTCCACGCAAGGCTGCTTTTTTAAATCCAGTGGGTGCATTAGCCAAAGCTTCCGTCGTCCCTTGCTTCACACGAATCACACTATGTGGGCAGGTAAGCACGCAACGTCCACATTGAATACACGTTTCCGGATTCCACACTGGAATCTCTGATGCGATACTGCGTTTTTCCCATTGCGTCGTCTGCGAGGGAAATGTGCCATCACAGGGAATAGCGCTCACCGGCAAATCATCCCCCTTTTCAATCATCATTTTAGCGATCACGTCCCGAACAAACGCGGGCGCTTTATCGCTCACGGCCGCGGGAATTCCTTTTTGACTCGTCACGGTGGTTGGCACTTCGACCTTAAATAAATTCGCAATCGATTGATCCACCGCCGCAAAATTTTTCTTAAGCACTTCTTCGCCCTTCACGGCATAAGTTTTACGAATGGATTCTTTAATCGCTTCAATTGCTTTTTCTTTAGGGATGATATTCGACAAAGCAAAAAAACAAGTTTGCATGATCGTATTGATGCGATTTCCCATCCCCGTTTCTTTCGCCACACGAACGGCATCAATCACATAAAATGAAATTTGTTTATCAATAATCGTTTGCTGAATAACGCGCGGCAAATGATTCCAAACTTCCGTTCGATCATACGTGCTATTCAATAAGAAAGTTGCATGCGGCGCCGCTAATTCCAATACATTACTTTTTTCGACAAATTGATACTGATGACAGCCAATAAAAGTCGCTTGATTGATTAAATAGGCTGATCGAATTTTACGGGGACCAAAACGCAAATGCGACGTCGTTTTAGACCCTGATTTTTTCGAGTCATAAACAAAATAAGCTTGCACATCGTAATCGGTCAACTCGCCAATAATTTTAATCGTGTTTTTGTTCGCTCCAACTGTGCCATCTGCACCCAATCCATAAAACAGGGCGCGAACCACATCGTCCGACTCAATATCGTAATGCGCATCATAGGATAAATGCGTATGACACACGTCATCGACAATACCAATCGTAAAATGATTTTTTGGATGCTCTTTTTTGGCTTCATCGAAAATCGCTTTAACCATGGCTGGTGTAAATTCTTTACTGGAAATACCATATCGCCCGCCAACAATCGTCGGCAAGTGTTTTAATTCACCCGATTGATACGCTTCCAAGATCGGCAAAGATAATTCCTGATGCAAAGGCTCGCCGCTTGAACCCGGCTCTTTGGTCCGATCAAGGATGACGAGCGTTTTGCAAGATTTCGGCAGCACTTTCAATAAGTATTGTTGGGAGAAAGGTCGAAATAATCGGATATTTAATAACCCCACTTTTTCGCCTTTTTCGACCAGATGCGCTACTGTTTCATAAACCGTACCAACTCCTGAACCCATCAACACGATAATACGCTCAGCTTCTGGATGACCAAAATATTCAATCGGCTCGTAATGTCGGCCCGTTATTTTCTCAAATTTTCGCATGAGCTCACTCATGATATCCGGTGTCGCATTATAATAACGACTCACCGATTCTCTCGCTTGAAAGAAAATATCGGCGTTTTCAACCGCGCCACGAATGAAAGGATTTTCAGAGCTTAATCGTCTGGCACGATGCTCCGCAATCCATTCATCATCAATCATCGCCCGGATTTGCTCATCCGATAAATACTCAATTTTACTTACTTCATGACTGGTTCTAAATCCATCAAAAAAATGCAAAAATGGAACATGCGATTGCAAACTGGCTGCCTGGGCAATCAGCGCCATATCGTGCGCCTCTTGCACGTTCGCCGAAGCCAACAAAGCAAACCCTGTACTGCGCGTAGACATCGCATCGGAATGATCGCAATAAATAGACATCGCCTGTGTCGCAACGGATCGGGCCGCAACATGAATCACCGTAGGTGAAAGTTCTCCGGCAATCTTAAACATGTTCGGAATCATCAACAACAACCCTTGAGAGGCGGTGAACGTTGTGCTGAGCGCTCCTGTCTGAATCGCGCCGTGCAATGCGCCCACAGCCCCTGCCTCACTCTGCATTTCAACAACCATTGGCACGATGCCCCAAGCATTTTTCATCCCTTTTGCCGCCCAGGCATCAGCATATTCACCCATATTCGAAGCGGGTGTAATCGGATAGATCGCACAAATTTCATTCGTCCGATAACCGATGTTAGCCGCAGCCTCGTTGCCATCCATTGTTTTATAAGTGACTTCTGTATTGATTGAGATCATAGTGCTTTCCACCTTTGATTGTTAAGATTTGGTCGTTTCTAATTAGGTTACATTATAGCTGAAGATATAAAATCACGCTGGCAAAATAGGGGGCAAAGAAAATTCACCCCCTCAACTAAACGATCATTACCTTTCACTATAAATGCTTTTCAATCGACCCACGTCGGCAATCCGTTTTTCGGCCATATGCGCTGCCGCAGCTGCTGTCGTGATTTTTTCTTTTTCAGCAATATCGAAGATACGCAAAAGTGTATTATAAATGTCGCTGGTCAATGCCCAAGCATTCTCAGCACCGCCACCGGCGATTTCTGAATACACATTGATCAAACCACCCGCATTGATCACGTAATCCGGTGCATACAAGATTTTACGGTTTTCAAGCTCGGCACTATGCTTACTTTCGTCTTTTAACTGATTATTCGCGGCGCCTGCAATGACGGTACATTTCAACATTGAGATGGTTTTGTCGTTAACGGTTGCACCTAAAGCACAAGGCGCATAAACATCCGCATCGGCTTTATAAATATCTTCCCCTTGCACGACGGTGGCACCAAATTCTTTGGCAACACGCGCCGTTGCTTCGGGATTAATATCAGCAACAATCAACTGAGCACCTGCCTCGTGTAATTCTTTACATAGGTGGTAACCTACATTGCCAATACCTTCAACAGCGACTTTAATCCCTTTCAAGCTATCTTTTCCAAGCCGTTTTTTGACCGCGGCTTTCAGACCCATAAACACACCATGTGCTGTCACCGGGGAAGGATCGCCTGAGCCACCTAAATACGCTGGAATACCCACCACGTTTTCAGTTTCTTCTCGAATCCATGTCATAAATTTTGGAGAAGTACCCACATCTTCAGCCGTAATATAACGTCCACCTAATCCGTTAATGAATCGTCCGAACGCTCGAAAAAGTGCTTCAGAAGCGATTTCTTTTGGGTCACCAATAATAACGGATTTACCCCCACCTAAATTTAAGCCCGCTACTGCCGCTTTATAGGTCATACCGCGAGATAATCTCAAAGCATCAACAACCGCATCTCTTTCATTTTTATAAGGATACATGCGACAACCACCCAATGCGGGGCCCAATGCCGTATTATGGATAGCAATAATGGCTTTCAATCCGGAGGGTTTATCATGACAATAGACCACTTTTTCGTGTCCCGTTGCATCAATAAGTTCAAATATACCCTGGTCGTTCATGGCGATTCTCCTTCTTATAGTTTGAGTGAGTCGAATTAAAAAGGTCACCGGACAATCATCATATTATTTGGTACCTTATTTAACGGGCGGTAGTTTAATGCGCGAGGTTATCAATTGCTAGTAATAAAATGTGTTTTTTTCTGCATTGATTGTTGCAAAAAACCTTGAATTCGATAATGATTAACGGCGATTGGTAATATTGTTTTTAATTCATTGATCTTACTAATTGTGTTCAGTTTCCAAATGCCAAACAATGCTCACTTTTGAGGATTGTTTTGGTCATTAGAATTATAACGTAAAATCACGAGGTGACTGATGAATGCTACCGCTATTGAAAAATTGAAACAACCGCCTGTCTTTAAGTTATCCTGCCTAACCGTTATGTGCGAACGGTTTGGATTTTATACACTCACATTTTTTATTGTGCTTTATGCTAAAAATATTTTTGGCATGTCGGATGCCAATGCCTTCATTTTATTTGGTATATTTTCAGCACTCGCTTATCTCACTACAGCGGCTGGTGGGTATTTAGCTGATAACGTGTTAGGCATTCGTCGCTGTTTAGTTGTTGGACTATTCCTCGAAGCGACAGGGCTCACCTTGTTATCAATTCCGCACCGAATCCTATTTCCTATTTCACTCGCCTTGATTATCGTCGGTGTCGGTCTATTTAAAACAGCGCCAACTCATTTGTTAGGACGCAGTTACGAGGAAAATGATTCCCGCATTGATAGTGGGTTTACCTGGTATTATATGTGTATTAATATCGGCTCGCTCACTTCGTCCATATTAATCGCGATACTTCAAAAACTGTATGGATATAACGTCGCCTTTCTCGTCGGCGGGCTAGGCCTCTTTTGTGG
>MGXH01000068.1 GCA_001801305.1 Gammaproteobacteria bacterium GWE2_42_36 | reverse complement strand
AACAGCGCAATTCGCTCGCTGCAATTTTAAAAACACTCTTACAAAAATACGATCGATTATTCGACACCTCATTCCCGTATTCGATGGGATGGCACGCGAAGCCGGCTAATCACGAAAGTGGCGAACATTGGCAGCTCCATGCGCATTTTTATCCACCCTTATTACGATCTGCAACTATTAAAAAATTTATGGTGGGCTACGAAATGATGGCTGAACCACAACGCGATATTACGGCAGAAAGTGCAGCGCAATGGTTGCGAGATATTTAAAATCTCCACTAAAATTCAGGGGTAATTTTATAGTAAAGTACTTTTTCATGTCATCCTCGCGATCCAGAAAATACCCCTGTATGGCTCCTAACTGGATCCTGTGGTCGTTTGCCGCGGGATGACAATAGTCGGGGTCACTGAAAATGATATACGCCGCCTCGATTTTTAAGCGCGATTAAAAAGCAATCTATTGAACAGGCTAAAATTGAATATTTGGAGAAAAACTATGGCCAGGTCACTCAACACTGAATTCGAAAAAATTTATCAGCAATCGCCATCCTACATTATTCAATCACCAGGACGTGTGAATCTCATTGGTGAGCATACCGATTACAACGAAGGCTTTGTCTTACCAATGGCCATTGACTTAACCTTATCGTTGGCGATTAAACCACGCACGGATGATCATGTGAATCTGTTTTCGCTTGATTTTAACGAGCAAAAAAGTTTTCCTTTGAATCCATTACAACATCACCCTAAAGATCGATGGATTCGATACGCGAAAGCGGTTGCCTTTATCTTACAGCAAACTTATTCCTTAAAAGGATTTGATGCCGTTTTAACAAGTACCATTCCGCGCGGCGCAGGATTATCTTCATCAGCCGCTTTTGAATTAGCAATCGCTTATGCCTTTTCAGGCTCATCAGATATCCCCTGGCATCCCACCGCGATGGCACGCGCGACACAACGCGCTGAAAACGAATGGGTTGGTGTTAAATGCGGCATTATGGATCAAATGGTCATTGCGAACGGCAAAAAAGATCATGCAATTCTTATTGATTGTCGCGATTTATCGACGACAGCGATTCCCTTACCCGACTCGATATCGATCGTCATTATGGATACTGCAACACGTCGCGGGTTAGTCGAATCCGCTTATAACGAACGCCGAACGATTTGCGAATCGGCTTCTCAATTACTCGGTATAAAGGCGTTGCGGGATATTACTTTGGATGATTGGTCATCGATTAAATCAAAATTGCCGTTTGAATACCACGCCAAAGTGCGGCACGTCGTTTCAGAAAATGATCGTGTGTTAAAAGCGGTCGAAGCAATGAAAACAAATAACGTACCACAACTCGGCCAATTGTTTAATGAAAGTCATCAGAGTTTGCGAGATGATTACGAAGTCTGTAATGATGCGTTAAATACTATGGTTGATTTAGCTCAACAACATCCCGCTTGTTTTGGCGCACGCATGACAGGTGCTGGGTTTGGAGGATGCGCGGTTGCCCTTGTTGATGCGACAAAAACCGAAGCATTCAAACAAACCGTCACGGAACAATACCAACAAAAAACCAATTTATCGCCAACATTGTATGATACAAAAGCGAATGAAGGGGTTCGAAGCACACTGATTAACCTGAGCTCGGAATAACGGAAGAGAAGTAAGCGATTGAATTGGCCTTATTGGCCTCGCGCATGAGTCAGGCTTTATCAAGCCACAGCTTGTATTCCGCCATCCCGCGGGATCCATTTGAATTCCATTCATTTGCCGCTATCTCACTTCGCTGCTCAGGGTCCTTCTCAATTTTAAGGTTGATTAAAAATAATCTGGACAAAAGACAGCACACTACTCTCTCTGAAGCGCTAGTGGAAAATTCAGGTTACAAAATGAATTTACAAATTGACGTTAAAAAGAAGTTTGGTATACTGCCATTGCTTTTTATGCCGGGGTGGCGGAACTGGTAGACGCGCCGGACTCAAAATCCGGTGGTGGTGACACTGTGTCGGTTCGATTCCGACCCTCGGTACCAATTTGCTTGACTTTTTCTTAACAAAAATCCTACTATTCTATCTCGTTTTTTTATTTTGCCCCGATGGCACAGTTGGATAGCGCATTCCCCTCCTAAGGGAAAGGTCAGAGGTTCAAATCCTCTTCGGGGCGCCATCATTGACGGTTACTCATCTAAATAATAATAATCTGAATCTGTTTTTTCGTTATTATTTTTACTGTCAATTTTCTCTTCTTCTTTAGCCTCTGTATTTTGCTCTACTAAATAATTCTGATGCTGCAAATAAGCATCTCGGTAGAAAACATAAGGATCAATAGATAATTCATTGATGACTGTTTGAAAACGTAGCATTTGAGCGCGTTGATCAATCACTCCCAGTGGGATTAAGAAAGCCCATACCGTAGATTTCGACATAAAACGCACGGGCGAAAACGCAAAAATATCTACGCCCAACCCCATTGCATTGCGAATATTGCTCGGCCCAAAAACAGGTAAAACCAAATAGCTCGATTGATGATAACCCCACTTGTTCAACGTCATCCCAAATGAATTCACCTGTTTTTCCAACCCAATATCAGAACCCACATCAAATGCACCACCAACCCCAACAGTACTATTAACGATGAGACGCCAACTATCCGAAGCGGACTGGTAAAAATTTGCCTGTAACACATCATTGATCACAAAAGGGAATGTCGAAAAATTGACATAGGCATGATCAATGGCGGTATTTAATGGGCGAGGAATAGCTGCATTATAAAATTCAGCAGCCGGTTTTAAAGCGTATTTATCGAGCTTTTCATTAAATTTAAAAATCATTCGATTCATCGGTTCGAGCGGATCTTGTTCCGTTGCTGAAAAAGCAGTCATGGCCATCAGCGACGATGACAACATCAACAAACCCATGACGCACTTTTTTAGATTCAAATTAAAAAACACCATCGCAAACCCTATCTCATTAAAACTGGAATGATTATAACGATAATAAAAAAGAGTTACTAATAAAAGTTTTTCCCTTATAATGATTATGCAAATTATCACTCAGGGAGAAAACTTATGCCACGAAAAACAACTGATCTGCAACAATTGCAAAAAGAGTTAAAAAAATCGAAAGAAATCATCAGCGCGCAAACAAAAGAAATTAGCTCACTGAAAAAATCTTTCGAAGAAGATTTGGAAATATTGCTCGAAGAAGCCTATATGGCAGGATATACCGATGCCTTGGAAGAAGCGGATAAAAAGGCTATGTCCATGGAAAAATTCCTGCAACAAGCTTTAGATGAATTTGAAAAAGTTTATCAAAGAACGCCGGATAAAAAAGCCAAGAAATCCAGCACAAGCAAAAAAGCCAAATCAAAGTCTAAAAAGTAATCTTCACCTAACAAGCACCCCTTTCGTGGGTGCAGATAGCCCCAAGCAATTTGGTTCACCGATCAAAATGCGACGGGGCTTACCACAACCACCCCGAGCAATTTGATTTTTAATGTCGCGTCAACGAGTGAGTCAGCGGAGTGTATTGAAATACATAAGCATGACAAACGAGAAAGACAACAAAGTTACCGGTCAAAATGCGACGAGGTTAGCACCATATCGCAACCACCGCCATCAAGCACAACCCACATAAAAAATAAAACCAACGATAAAATATAGAAACCGTGATTGATTCATCACAGCAATCATGTGTTGCTGCATGGAAAGCCGCAATATAAATGAAAGTACCCGCTGCCACCGCATCGAAAACCGCTTGAATACATTGGCCTTTATATCCTTGCACAAAATGCATTAAAACCGATCCCAATAAAATACCCACGGGCGTCATCAATGAAAATAAAAACATCAATCGCGTCATCACCACCTGCACAAGTCGGCTTTTTCGCATATTAACGCCTAACGAAAATGATTCGGCCCCTTTATGAGAAATGATGGCGATGAAAATCAGCACAAATCCTGCCAAAGTCGTTTCAACGCCCAGTGCCGCACCTTCCAATATCGAGTGAATGGATAGTAAAATAATTAACAAATAAGCAATCCAACCCACCTTGCCAGATCCGCGATGTTGAAAGCAATGGGTCACCCCTTCTTCGATTACTTGTAATAAAAAAATAGACAAGGCGCAAATTGCAAAACTAAGAGGATAACGACCACAACCGAGCTGTTGGAATAGCGCTTGCGAATCACCCAACAAATGAATAAATCCTGCACCCAGAAAAACACCTCCGCTAAAGGCTTCTCCGCACACTAAAATTTGCTGCGCTGTTTGTGTTGCATTTAAAAAAATAGGAAACAACCCACCAGCCAATGTAATAACTAAAATAATCGCTGCAACGAGTAATTCTAAATGAAATCCCACAGGCACCTCTTCCGGAAAATTGAGTCTCACGACATCAACAAAGTGTTGGTCGGGGCGACTGGATTTGAACCAGCGACCACATGCACCCCATGCATGTGCGCTACCAGGCTGCGCTACGCCCCGACGAAAAGAGATCGCATTATAAAGTAGAGACTCTAGGTATTCAATCAAATTAACCTGATAAAAAACCAGCCATACCATTCTCGTCCTCGATCGGGTTGAGGCAAGTTTCAATTCCGGCTCATACTCAACACCCTATTCTCGCGTTGCACTTAATGACTTCGCCAAATAGATTGATCCGTTAATCGATACAGTGTTAACGCCATCTCATCATGATTTGGATCGATTTTAAAAGTAATCGCGCCGTCTGTTGCCGTATCAAATTGCTTCGCTAACACAGATTGATATCTTTGAACAACACTCGGATGCGGAAAATGAAACCGATTTAAATAACCAACGGGATATAATACATAGCGCGGCTGAACAGCCGCCACAAAATCAGGTGATGAGGACGTCTTGCTCCCATGATGCGGCGCAACTAAAATTTCTGATGGCAACTGAGTTCGCTCTCGATGAATCAAATCTGATTCTAACGATGCTTCAATATCGCCTGTGAATAATACACTATGATGCCCGTCATAAATTTTTAATACACAGGAGCTGTTGTTATCCTGATAAGGCAACCCGGCCGGCGGCGATAAGAATTGAAAATCAACCCCATCCCATCGCCAATGCGTGTTTTCTTCACAGGGTGCCACGCCTGGATAAGTTGATTTAAACAAATCGGTATCACTGGTCATTAAGCTATCCACATGCATCGTTTTCAACAATGTGTTGGCGCCACCACTATGATCTTCATCGCCATGACTCACGATAATTCGATCGATATGGTGAATCCCCTGCCGGTTAAGAAACGGGATAATCACAAATTGCGCAGCATCTTGCTCGGGTCCAAAGCGCGGTCCCGTATCATAAATCAATACATGATGTGCGGTTTGAATGACCGTCGATAAGCCTTGCCCGACATCCAATAACGTAACCCACCATTCACCCAATTGCGGCGATGGTGCGCGCGAAAAAATGAGCGGTAAAAAACACACGATGGAGAGACCCCGAATCCAATTTTTTTGAGTCGTCAACAAAAGGAACACGCCCATCAACGTTAAACAAAAAATCAACGGCGTTGGAAAAGCTGGCTGCCAAATCAAAGCTGAAAAATTCGACAAATAGGATAGGAAAGCAAACATAACCTTGATATTCAATAACACAAACAGGAGTAAAATTTTCGCTATAACAGGTAGCGTCATTAGAAACAAATCACCCAAAAAACAACAGGGCATAATGATCAAGGCAAACCACGGAACCACAATCAAATTGGCAAAAAACCCTAGGCAGGATATTTGAGAAAAGAAAATCAGTGTCAGTGGCAATAAGCCCAACGTGATGGTCCATTGAAGATAAATATAACGACGCCACCCCTCACCTATCGGGCGATGATTCAGCGCCAAAATAATCCAAGCGACAGTTGCAAATGACAACCAAAAACTTTCACTTAATACGTCGAGTGGATTTAAGAATAGAACCCATAACAAAGCCAAACTAAAACTTTGCCAAGACAAAAAACGTCGTCGACACAAAACGCCAATCAATCCAGCTGCCAACATGATCAACGCACGTTTTGTTTGCAGCGGAAATCCAGCGAGCATACTATAAAATAACGCGGCCATAAATCCGCCGCTACTGGCAGCAATTTGAGCAGGCACATAGAGCATAAAATGACGACTACGCCGCCAGAGAAAATTAATAAAACAATAAACAAAACCATCGATCAAGCCAATATGCAATCCAGCGATTGCAATTAAATGCTCTGTCCCTGTCACTTGCAATACTTTCCATTGCTCTGTCGTCAACAGTCCTCTATCTCCCAGCATTAAGGCCGTTAAAAAACTCAACGCTGCTTCATGCGGAAATAATTGCTTTAAATGTGCAAGCATTTCCATACGCCAATGATCTATGTCATACATCACACTGACTGACGCGATCTTTTTATTTTCAGGTGAATTGATGACGAATCCCGTTGCGCCAATATCATTTAAAAATAGCCACGCCTCATAATCAAATCCGCCCGGATTTGAATAACCGCGTGGTCGTTTCACGCGCACATGAAGACGCCAAATTTCCCCAGCTTGTAAATTAGGCACATGACCATACCAACTTAAACGTGCAGTTAAATGAATGGGGATCTCATCGATGGTTGATATTTTAAAAAGAAATTCCGTACTCGGTATTTTCTGCTCGGGCAAAGAAATAATCCGGCCCACGACCATCAGATCTTTTGTTTCATCGGCTTTTGGCAAGGCATGATGTAAATGATGATAAGAAACAAATAGAACGTAACAACAACCCAGCATAAAAATAAAAGATAATTCTGTCACACGTTTCCGAAACTGCAAATGGAACAATCCCGCTGTGATCAATACAACGACCGGTATCCATAAATTCGGCATGCTTCTAAAGCAATAAATACTGCAACAACCGAGTAAAAATAAAAAAGCATAGGGAATAATCATGATTTCAATTCAAGTAAAATAATTTGATAGAAAACTGAACTGAACAATCAAGTCATCGCGTTGTGCGAAAAAACAATCTAGACATGCGATCGATCATCACCCGATAACGAACACTTCTGCACAGAACAAAAAGCAATTGACTGAGCAGGTCATCTTATTTTTACTCGGGCTTCGAGCTTATTTTGTTCTCGCTTTTCTGTCATCCCGCGGCTTGACCGTGGGATGACAGAAAAATAACGCACACTTAATCAACGTCCTCGTCATGATCACGAGATCCAGGGAAACAACGTTAGTCGCGATAATTAATGAACTGCACCGGGATCGTCAATTTTGACTCACGTAAAAGTGCAATCGCCGATTGCAAATCATCTTTTTTATTGCCGGTCACACGAATCTGATCGCCTTGAATAGCCGCCTGAACTTTCAGCTTGGCATCTTTAAGAAGCTTAACGATTTGTTTAGCGACAGCCTGGTCAATGCCTTCTTTGATTTGAACTTCTTGCTTGGCTTCATGCAGATGCACTTCGGGATCTTTATATTCTAACGTCCGTAAATCGATATTACGTTTCGATAATTTATTACATAAAATATCATTCATCTGTTTCAATTGAAAATCAGAAGGCGCTAGCAAGGAAACAGTTTGTTTATCCAAAGTAAAATTAGCATTCGATCCTTTAAAGTCAAAACGGTTTTGCACTTCTCGATTAGCTTGATCAATAGCATTGGTTAGCTCATGTGAATCAATTTTTGAAACGATATCAAATGACGGCATAAATACAGCTCCTCGTATATAAAGAATTTTTTGCATTCGCAGAAGAATTACATTATAAAGGCATTCATTCACAAGGGTCAAACAAAACCAATGCAACTAAAATTTATGCAACGTTTTTTACCCAAACGACAAGATATTGAAAACCACCCCCATTTGAAAATATTTGGGGCATTACTTCACGAACCAATGTATTGGGAAATCAATCAGAAAAACTTACCCAGAGCGGTTGCTGTGGGATTGTTTGCTTGTTGGCTGCCCGTGCCGGGCCAAATGATCATTGCCGCCGCATTAGCGTTATTATTACGTGCTAATTTATTTATTGCGATTGCTTTAGTATGGGCGTCCAACCCAATTACCATGGTGCCAATGCTGTATTTAGGGTATAAAATGGGATTTTTAATTCTTTACAGATCCTCGAATAAAGAAATACCGTTCCAACATTCGCTTCATTGGATAACAACCTATTTTCATGCGATAGCTTTACCGCTTTTACTCGGGGTGGTTGTCTGTGGATTGATTTCAAGCGTATTGGGTTATTTTATCACGCTATTTATTTATCGATTCTCTCAAAGAAAATAACAACAAGACAGGATAAACCTACCGCTCTCTCACAGTTGTTAATTGGCCATCCTGCAGCGCATAACATCGCTGCATTTTTTTTGCTAAAGCAAGATCATGGGTCACAATCACAAAACTGGTTCCTAGCTCACGTTGCAAATCGAGCATTACTGAAAGCACGTGTTCGGCTGTTGCATGGTCTAAATTACCCGTAGGTTCATCGGCCAATACACATTGGGGTCGAGTCACTAATGCGCGTGCAATGGCCGTACGTTGTCTTTCTCCACCTGACAACTCACCCAATTTGTGGGTTAATCGCTCCCCTAACCCAACCTTACACAAAAAATCTTTGGCCGTTTGTTGCGCGGCATGAATAGAAGCGCCGGCAATCAATAAAGGCATCGCGACATTTTCTAATGCGGTGAATTCTGGCAATAAATAATGAAATTGATAAATAAAGCCTAAATGACGATTACGAAATGCGCATTTTTTGGCTTCTGATAATTGGTTAATCGGCTGATCATTCCAATACACTTCACCCGACGTCGGATCATCAAGTCCGCCCAATAAATGTAAAAAAGTACTTTTCCCTGATCCAGAAGACCCTAAAATACCAATCAGTTGATTGGCCTCAACGGAAAAACTGATGCGTTCTAAAATTTTTAATTCATGATTCGCATCATGAAAAGATTTTTTTAAGTTTTGACAAGCGAGCACTGTTTTATTATTCATAACGTAATGCCTCGACCGGTTGAATACGCGCAGCGCGCCATGCCGGATAAACCGTTGCCAATAAACTCATCGCTAACGCGGCAATCGAAATATGTAACACATCGATCCATTGTAATTGCGAAGGTAAATAATCGACAAAATAAACACCGGACGCTATTAATTGTACATGGAAAGTCGATTGGATCAAATTCACAAGTGCAGTCGCATTCAGTGATAAAACAACCCCTGCAACAACCCCTAACAATGTCCCGACAACACCCACAATACAACCTTGCACAACGAACACACTCATGACTAATCTTGGCGTCGCACCGAACGTTCTCAAAATAGCAATATCGGCTTGTTTATCATTAACGAGCATGACCAAACTCGACACTAAATTAAATACAGCAATCGCAATCAGCAAGAGCAAAATAAAAAACATCATCGTTTTTTCCATCTGCACGGCATGATAATAAGTACCATACCGATCTGTCCAATCACTGATCTGATACTGAAATCCCAATTGTTTTTGAAGTGCTACCGCAATCGCGGGTGCTTGAAATAAATTGCCGACTTTAATTTGCAGCTCTGAAATATGATCCCCCATGACATACAGTTTTTGGGCATCCGCTAAATGAATAAAGCCAAAATCGGAATCAAAACCAAATCCTGTTCCGACACTAAAAATCGCTTCAACCGTAAAGCGTTTAAAACGCGGCAAAATCCCAATAGGCGTAATTGAGGCTTGCGGAATCATCACATTCACATCATCACCCACATTTAAGCCCAATGAATTCGCCAAGTCTTGTCCGATCGCAATACCAAATGAACCGGCTTTTAATCGGTACATCGAACCTAAAATTACTTTATCATTAATTACGGAAATATTTTTTTCGAGCGTAGGATCGATCCCTTCTAACATCACGGCATGCGCAGTGCCGTCTTTCATCAACATCGCCTGACCATTCACGACGGGTGCTGCACCTTTAACTTGCGGATTATGATTTACTTGTTTCATTAAAGCCGGCCAATTGGGCAGCGAACCGTCCACACTCGAAATCGTCACGTGCGGCACCATCGAAAAAATGCGGTATTGAATTTGCTGATCAAAGCCATTCATCACCGATAACACGGTAATTAATACAGCCACACCCAGCGCGATACCGATCATCGAAACCAATGAAACAAAGGAAATAAATTGATTGCGTCGCTTCGCGCGCGTGTATCGCAATCCGATGTACAAAGATAAGGGTTTAAACATGCGGCGTATTTAATCATGGATGCTGAATTGATGCAATGAATTGAGAGAGTGAAATCTCCTACTGGCATCATAGCGCTGCCACCATTTTTATAAATAAAAATGGTGGCTAGGCTTTAAATACGAATTCCTTTTTGCTAGAACCGCATGTATCGCCCTGGATTATCTACATCGGGACGCGATTTGTTTACGATCCGTTCTTGTTGAAACAACGCTGTCACCAATTTTGATAATTGACTATGGATATCCACAGGAGTCCCATTATTGAGTTTTTCGAGATGATCCATGAGAGAGTCCGATACGTTGTTTGCGCGCTCGACGTGCAAAAATGACAAAGCTCTTAGCAAGCATCCTCGTGATATCTTTGCTTTTATATGAGACCAGTTGATTGGCAATTTTCCCTTTTCTTGTCTGCACCCATTAATTACTTCAACGATTAAATTGCCGTGTATTTTGAGAACATCATCAACTACAACAACTAATTGCCTTGCATAACCTTTAAGTAATTCATGAACCTTTTGTATACTGAGTGCAGCCTTCAAATTATCTAACAAGCTCAAATAACCATCGCTGAGTAAATGTCTTTTTTTCTCGTTTGAAAAAGTAAGCAGACAAAAAGGCATACTGTCTAAACAGTTTGCAACATCTCCGTTATCAACATACAATTTAAATTGATCATCTGCCTGAGCCCACATTAAAAACCGACTTGATAATATTGATATTGGCATATTTTCCCCATT
>MGXH01000067.1 GCA_001801305.1 Gammaproteobacteria bacterium GWE2_42_36 | reverse complement strand
TTTCCTCGCGTAGCAGGGACGACACAATACGCGCATCCTTTGCTGCATCCTTCCATGATCGTGACAGAAGCGCTGGCTGACTGCATCACAGGTTTTGGAAAATAATGAAATTTTTCGATCGTTGGTTTTGAAATATCGATAATCTTTTTTTCACCCGCTAAGGCACGCTCGATCATCAGGGGTAATCGGTGATAGGTTTGCGGGCCGAAAACGATATTGACGTATGGCGCGCGACGAAAAATAATTTTTCCAACTTGGCTTGCGACACAACCACCGACACCCAAAATGAGTGTGGGATTTTGTGCTTTGAGCGGACGTAGTCGACCCAGATCCGAAAACACTTTTTCTTCTGCTTTTTCACGTACCGAACATGTATTTAATAAAATAATATCGGCGAGTTCGGGTTGATCGACTCGAATCAACGATAATTTCTCGGCTAATAAATCGGCCATTTTTGATGAATCATATTCGTTCATCTGGCAGCCGTAGGTTTTAATATACAGTTTTTTCATAGTGGTTCGTTTATGTGTCCATATAAATCTTGCGTATCGCTTTTATCAATTTTAACGGTGATCAGATCACCCGGTTGAATTTCTGACTGCGCCGGTTTTTTGATAATCACTTGTCCATCCACTTCGGGCGCATCACCCATTGATCGTGCAATGATTTTTGATGAATTTACTGCGTCAACAAGCACGGTCATCGTTTGACCCACTTTGCGTTGTAATTTTTCCGCACTGATTTGTGCTTGAAAGGCGGTTAATATTTCCACGCGTTCACGTTTGATTGATTCGGGAATAGGATCAGGCAGTTGATTTGCGGCTGCACCCTCGACGGCGGAATAAGGAAAACAGCCTGCACGATCAATTTCGGCGATTTCTAAAAAGTGAAGGAGTTCTTCAAATTCTTCATCGGTTTCACCGGGAAACCCGACGATAAATGTGCTGCGTAATGTGATGTCGGGGCAAATACTTCGCCATCGCGCAATGCGAGTTAATAAATTTTCTTGATAAGCGGGACGTTTCATTAGTTTTAGAATACGCGGATTAACATGTTGTAAGGGTACATCTAAATACGGCAAAATGCTTCGATCGGCCATTTTTTCGACTAATTGGTCAACAAATGGATAAGGGTAAACGTAGTGCAATCGAATCCAAATGTCGAGTTGACTGAGTTCTGTTAATAACATGTCGAGCGTTGAATGATCAGCGAGATCATGACCATAGGCGCCTGTGTCCTGCGCAATCAGCATGATTTCTTTTACGCCATTTTGAACAAGTGATTCAGCTTCAGTGATAATTGCTTTCATGGGGCGACTTACAAATTTCCCGCGCAATTGGGGGATAATGCAAAACGTGCAAGCATGATCACAGCCTTCAGCAATTTTGAGATAGGCATAATGAGAAGGGGTGAGTTTAATGCCGCACAGGGGTAAAGGTTCGATAAAGGAAATGGGTTTGATCGGTAAAAAATGATGAACCCATCGCATCACGCCATCGTCATCATGCGGGCCCGTGATGGCTGAAATGGTCGAAAATTTTTCTCGAATCAACTCGGTTTTTGTGCCCAGACAACCGGTTACGATGACAGGTCTATTTTGTTCGAGGGCTGTCGCAATCGCTTCAAATGATTCATTCATCGCATCGTTGATAAATCCGCACGTATTGACGATGATCAAATCTGCTTTTTTTGGCGTACTCGTAATTTTATAACCATCCGCGATTAAACGCGTCATTATTTTTTCACTATCGACGAGCGCTTTCGGGCAGCCGAGACTAATGACAGCGACGGCAGGGTTGGTTTTCATATCAATCTGCTACTTAAATGGAAGTTTAATTTTTTAATGGGAAAGGGAAGAATTGAGGGAATGAATCGCTTCGCGATGATTTTGATCCCGTCATCCCGCGGCGAAGACCGCAGGATGATGGCGATGGGGTCATTAAGTCGCCAAGCAATAGCTTTTGAAAAATATTTCATCATAACGGTTCACAGGTTTTGATCAGAATTATTAAAACGAAGGCATATCGGGCGGTAAACTGCCACCGCCGAGCATTCCTTTGATCGAGCCCAATTGGCGCATCATTTTCATCATGCCGCCGCCTTGCGAAAATTTCTTCATCATCTTTTGCATTTGCTCGAATTGCTTTAATAAGCGGTTTAAATCAGGCACCGTCGTACCAGATCCTTTTGTGATGCGCAATTTATGGGAATGCCGAATGAGATGAGGGAATCGGCGTTCGCGTATCGTCATCGATTGAATCATGACTTTCATACGCGTAAATAAGCTATCGTCGAGTTGACCCTTAACTGCTGTTGGCAATTGTCCCATGCCGGGCAATTTGCCGAGGAGTGCCGTCATTCCACCCATGTTATTCATTTGTTCGATTTGCTCGAGGAAATCTTCGAGGTCGAATCCTTTGCCTTTGGCGATTTTTTTCGCCATTTTGGCCGCTTTTTCTTGATCCATTTTGAGATGTACTTCTTCGGCGAGCGAGACAATATCACCCATGCCGAGCAAACGCGAAACAATACGATCGGGATGAAAGGGTTCAAAGGCATCGGTTTTTTCGCCCGTACCGATAAATTTAATGGGTTGATGAATGGTTTCCCACACCGATAGTGCAGCACCACCGCGTGCATCACCATCAGTTTTAGTGAGCACAACGCCCGTGAGGGGAATTGTTTCATGAAATGCTTTAGCGGTATTGACGGCATCTTGCCCGGTCATGCTGTCAACGACAAATAACGTTTCAACAGGGTTTGCGGCCGCATGGATTTTTTTAATTTCATCCATCATGGTTTGATCAACATGCAATCGTCCAGCAGTATCGATAATCACCACATCCATAAATTGTTTTTTTGCTTGATCAATGGCGCGCAAGGCTATTTTGATCGGATCTTCTTTGGCTTCGCTGGGACAAAAGGCAACATTGATTGATTGCGCGAGCGTAGCCAATTGCTCAATTGCAGCGGGACGATACACGTCGGCACTGACAACCAATACTTTTTTATGTTCACGTGTTTGTAATAAATTCGCCAATTTCGCAACGGTCGTTGTTTTACCGGAACCTTGTAATCCCGACATTAAAATAACGGCGGGAGGGGCTGCTTTTAAATTAAGTGGCGCTGTAGCCTCGCCCATCGTTTTGATTAACGCGTCATGCACGACTTTAATGAACGCTTGTCCGGGCGTTAAGCTACCCAATACCTTCGTACCCATCGCTTCATCGCGCACTTTTTCAATAAATTGTTTTACGACAGGCAAAGCAACATCGGCTTCGAGTAGAGCGACGCGTACTTCGCGCAGGGCTTCTTGAATATTGCTGTCAGTCAATCGACCCCGACCGGTCATGCTTTTAATCGTTTGTTGTAATCGCGAACTTAAATTTTCGAACATGCCTATTTCTCTTACGTTGAATATTAGTCGCGCAGTATAAGGGACGCGTGCGAATGAGACAAGATAGGAATTAGGGTTGAGGATTGAGGGAAGGAGTCGCTACGCCTCGCAATGACGGTTAGTAGAACCCCTTTCCTCAATCCTCAATCCTTTTGCTGCATCATATCTCGAAAGTAAAAATTACCCACTCAAATCAACATCGAACCATTTTTTCCGAATGTCGTGTCCCACTGGTTCAGAATGGAAAAAAATAATTCGGCAGTTTTTTGAGTATCATAAATTGCCGAATGCGCTTCTTCTTGTTTGAAATCAATCCCCGCGCGCTCGCAGGCGACGGCTAACACGGTGTGCCCAAACGCCATAGCGGCGAGGGTGGCAGTGTCGAAGGTTGTGAAGGGGTGAAAAGGACTGCGTTTTACTTCACAACGCTTTACGGCGGCTTGGATAAAATTTAAATCAAAGGTCGGATTGTGTCCGACTAAAACCGCGCGATGACAGCCGTGCTTTTTCATCGCTTTTCGAATGGGTTTAAAAATCATCTCGAGGGCTTCTTTTTCCGTGATCGCATAACGAAAGGGATGATACGGATCGGCAATACCGTTAATTTCCAACGCTTTGGGATCGATGACAGCCCCTTCAAAAGGGAGCACATGGCAAGCGATCAATTCGTCGGCATAGATTTTCCCCGTTTTATCTATCGCAGGCATAATCGCAGCGATTTCGAGTAGCGCATTTTTATCTGGATTTAATCCGGTTGTTTCGACATCGATGACAACCGGTAAATAGCCGCGAAAGCGAGAAGCGAGTGTTTCTGGCATGATGACAACCTTATGCAATTTATGTCGCCATCTTACGTCAGAAAATAAAAAAGGCCAGTATCCATTGCTTCTCGAAGTCAATTTTGTTATTGTGATTTCCCGTTGTTATCTAACGGGATTTTTTTATGTCACGATTCATTTTCTTTACGGGCGGCGTTGTTTCTTCATTAGGCAAAGGCATTGCTGCTGCTTCATTAGGCGCATTGCTGGAAGCGCGCGGATTGAAAATCACGATGATGAAGTTAGATCCTTATATTAATCTTGATCCCGGTACGATGAGTCCTTTTCAACACGGTGAAGTCTTCGTGACCGAAGATGGCGCTGAAACAGATCTGGATTTGGGGTACTATGAACGGTTTACCCATGCCAAAATGACTAAACAAAATAATTTCACGACGGGAAAAATCTACGCTGATGTGATCGCTAAAGAACGAAAGGGTGATTATTTAGGCGGCACGGTTCAAGTGATCCCCCATATTACCGATGAAATTAAACGCCGTGTTGTCGCGATGGGCACCGAGGATATTGATGTGGTGCTCGTCGAAGTCGGCGGCACGGTCGGTGATATTGAGTCATTGCCTTTTTTGGAAGCGCTCAGGCAACTGCGAATGGATTTAGGTCGTGAGCGTACATTGTATGTTCATTTAACGCTGGTGCCGTATTTACCGGCCGCGGGCGAATTAAAAACAAAGCCGACACAACATTCTGTGAAAGAATTGCGATCCATTGGGATTCAACCTGATATTTTATTATGTCGCGCGTCGAAGCCGTTATCAGACGGCCATTTAGATAAAATTGCATTATTTACCAATGTCGAGAGAAGAGCGGTGATTCGTGCGATGGATGTTTCTGATATTTATCGCATTCCGCTCGACCTTCATCAGGAAGGTCTCGATGAAATTGTTGTCGAGAAATTAGCGCTAAACACAAACCCACCCGATTTAACCGTCTGGAAAAATATTGTCGAGGCGTATGAACATCCGAACGATCAAGTATCGATTGCGGTGGTTGGGAAATATGTTGATTTAAAAGATTCTTATAAATCGTTGACCGAAGCTTTATTACACGCGGGCATTAAAACGAAAACGCGTGTCAATATCGCGTATTTACCGTCAGAATTATTAGAAGAAAAAGGCGTGGAGATTTTAAAGTCGCATGATGGTATTTTAATTCCAGGCGGTTTTGGTGAGCGGGGCATTGAAGGGAAAATTGCTGCGGTGAAATATGCACGGGAAAATCATATTCCTTTTTTTGGAATTTGTTTAGGCATGCAAATTGCCTTGGTCGAATTTGCGCGGGATTTAGGTGATATGCCTTTAGCGAATAGTACAGAGTTTAATCCGAATACGCCTTATCCAGTTGTAGGATTGATTACGGAATTTAAAGATGCTTGTGGGCAAACACAAAAGCGAGATCATGATTCCGAGAAAGGTGGCACCATGCGGCTGGGAGGCTATGTTTGTGTGTTGGATAAAACTTCCAAAGTACGTCAATTATATGGCAAAGATAAAATCATCGAGCGACATCGCCATCGCTATGAAGTGAATAATGCATTGGCGATGACTTTGGCCCAGCATGGATTATCGATTGTCGGAAAATCCGAAGATGAGTCGCTGATTGAAATGCTGGAATTACCGATGCACCCGTGGTTTGTTGGGTGCCAGTTCCATCCGGAATTTACGTCTAATCCACGCGAAGGACATCCGTTGTTTATTGGGTTTATCGAGGCGGCAAAAAAGAGTAAAATAACATAAGCGGATGAATGGTGTCGTTATACGATCGTCACCCCGCGGCAACAGCCGCGAGATCCAGAAAATATAAAAACCAGTTCCCGGTTTGTCGGGCAGGGTAATGGAGAAAAATAATGCGAAATAGAGTAAAAATTATAACCGGATTGTTGATCGGTTTATCCATTGCGTCGACTTCTTATGCGACGCTAGAGTTAGAACTAACCAAAGGCGTTGATAGTGCTGTTCCGATTGCGATTATGCCGTTACAAATCACGGGATCGCAACCATCAACGAATGTAGCGCAAGTGATTGCCAATGACTTGAAAAATAGCGGAGAATTTAAAATTGTCGACACGTCTAACGTAAATCCACCGCCCGCATCCGTCAATGATATTCATGTAGCCGATTGGCAGCAATCAAAAACCGATTACGTAACGGCCGGGACGTTAAATCACAGCGGTAGTGCGAATCAGGTCAATCTTTCTTTGCTCGATATTTACAAAGCAGCACAAGCTGGGAATGCCAATGATGCGGTGTTGTTGAACGAAAACTTTTCTGCGCGCGATGAGGGATTACGTGCGCTGGGACATCAAATTGCCGACTTGATTTATGAGAAAATCACGGGTGTCAAAGGGACTTTTTCGACAAAAATTGCTTATGTGCTGGTGCAGCCAGTGAATGGTTCATTCATGCAATATAGTTTGATGGTTGCTGATGCCGACGGGCAAAATGCACGTGCTTTATTGACAACGAACCAACCGATTTTATCGCCCGCGTGGTCATTTGATGGTAAAAAAATTGCCTATGTTTCTTTAGAAAATCGACAAGCGGCAATTTATATTTCGGATGTGGACAGTGGTCATCGTAGTTTACTGACGGAATATGCTGGGATTAACGGTGCGCCCGCTTGGTCGCCAGATGGTAGTCAATTGGCGATTGTATTAACGCGCGGAGCAGGGACGAATATTTTCACGATTGGGACGGGTGGCTTTGGTTCACCGCATCAACTCACGCAAGGGTTTTCAATTGATACGGAACCTTCATTTTCACCTGATGGGAAATCAGTGTTATTTACTTCCGATCGAGGCGGTTCACCGCAAATTTACCAATTGAATTTAAGCTCAGGATCAGTCAAACGACTGACTTTTGCTGGCGATTATAATACGACGGCTTCTTTTGCGTCAGATGGTCAAAATATTGTTTTCTTGCATCGTCAAAATGGACAATACAATGTGGCCATGCAAGATTTATCGAATGGTGCGGTGACGATTTTAACACACGCGAGTTCGGACCAAGCGCCGAGCCTTTCGCCGAATGGTAAGATGGTGATTTATGCCACGCAAAGCGGCCGACGTACGCGATTGAATTTTGTATCAACTGATGGACGCATTCGATTAACTTTCCCTGAAAGTAACGGCGATGCACGTGAACCGGCCTGGGGACCGTTTGCGTCGTGAGATGAGGTGTGGAAGCAAGAGATCAACAATCGTCATTGTGAGAAGCCTGAGTGGTCGTCGTAATCTTTGGATTGACCTGGATTACTTTGGCGCTCACGCTTTTCGTTATCATCGTAGAGTTCCGCCATGAATCCTACACGACTAAAAAGCAGCATTCGCAAAAAATAAACTTTTAACGCGCTTTATTTCAGAGTTTTCTTGTTTCTGCGCCCTGGAAAGTTTACTATTTTGACTTCAATGAAATTGATTTTTCAATGTAACAAAAGGAGAGAAAAAGAGATGAGAAAATTATCAAAATTATTATTGGTCAGTGCTGCGGTATTATCGCTCGCAGCCTGTGCATCGCGCATGGGTTCGCCGGCCGACATTACCGATGCGAATCAATTATTAGATAATCAAGCCAAAGCCAAAGGCGTCGACAGTGATTTTTATTTATTAGACTCTGATGTGGGCCCGCATGATGGATTATTGGCAACACGTAGCTATTATTTTGCGTTTAACAGCAATGAAGTTGATTCCAAAGATTTACCCGCAATTAAAGCACATGCGCAATATTTGTTAGATCATAAAACGGCAAAAGTGTTATTAGAAGGGAATGCTGACGTTCGAGGCAGCCGTGAATATAACATGGCGTTAGGACAACGACGTGCCGATGCCGTGGCGAATATTATTCGTATGGCGGGAGTTCCAACAAGCCAAGTTAAAACCGTGAGCTTTGGTTCAGAAAAACCCATTGCTTTAGGCGAGACGGAAGCGGATTACCAAAAGAATCGTCGTGTCGATTTGTTGTATACCGCAAAATAACTTCGTCGCGCGAATTTCGGTGTTCGCGTTTGTCGGGGCGCTCCTTGTGGGCGCCCTTGTCTTGTACCTTCGCTAACCAGGGCAGATAATAGGGAGAAAAAGTATGCGTAAATTGCATTATGGATGTTTGGGTTTGTTGTTGGCATTGCCCATCATAACATGGGCGGACGCCGTGCCAGTGGTCGATGCTTCATCGGATGGCATCGTATTAAATAATGCGGCAACGGTTTCTCCGTCGACGACTCAAACGCAAACGGCTTCATCAGCTACTACAGCGGTTGTTTCTGCGACGCCAGCGACGGTACCTGTTCAACAAATTGTGACAGCTAGCAATGCCAACGTGCCGCCGAATAAAGCAGCGACATTGGATCAAGTTGCGCAACAAATGGCATATATTCAGCAATTAAACTTACCTGATCAAATTCAACAGTTGCAGCAACAATTGCAGGATTTGCGTGGCATTATTGAAATGCAAGGACATAAAATTGATCAATTGCAAAATCAACTGACGAGCCAATATGCGGATTTAAACAGCCGTTTAGGCGGCCATGCTGCATCGGGTGACCATGCCGGTGTATCGGCAGCAACCATACCCGTTTCATCGCAAGTAACTAATACATCATCATCAACCGCTGATGCAGTCGTTGATAATGCAGGGGTTGTAGGAGCTACGGCCGCGCCAATCAATAATGAGGCAATATCGAAGCCACTTGCTACCGCAGCAGCATCGGCCGACGAGAAGTCGGCATTACCGAATGCACAACAAATGATGGCTGACGCTGAAGCCAAACAATATCAAAGTGCGGTTGATTCGATTAAGTCAAAAAAATACAGTGATGCGATTCAATCCCTGAATGACTATTTAGGAAAATATCCTAACGGACAATACACAGCGAATGCGCATTATTGGTTAGGGGAAGTGTATGTTATTTCGGGTTCGAATGATAAAGCCGTCAAGGAATATACAACGCTGGTGACGAGTTATCCGCAATCGGATAAAACGCCAGGCGCGATGTTGAAGTTAGGTAATATGGCCGATGATCAATCGAAAACGGCTCAAGCGAAAGGTTGGTGGCAGAAATTGGTGAAGCAATACCCGAATGATCC
>MGXH01000066.1 GCA_001801305.1 Gammaproteobacteria bacterium GWE2_42_36 | reverse complement strand
GATTGCCACGCTCGGTGTTTTGCCATTGGTTTGTTGGTGGAACAAAACTCAGTGGTTTTTTAATTATAAACCGACGAAGAGTAAGCGAATGAGGATGGAAAGCCAGAAAATTATGAGTGAGATGCTCGCTCATAATTTATTTTCGAAGACTTCTGTTCCGTCAAAGAAATTATTTTTTATGACAAATCAAGGTGAGGTCGAAAAAGCCCTTGAGAACGGTTGCGGTTGATGAGGGGTTTTTTAGGGTAAAGAGCCATGTTTTCGACCGCTCAGATCTATCTGCGTTTGGGCCTGACGATTTCTCTGTTATGCAGACCGCTGATGATCTCCCAGCGCTTAGGGCTGTTTCGCAACCTTATAGCCATTGTTTTCCCTATGTGCTTTAGCAACCCGCTCAGGCGACGGGTCATCGAGGCGCGCGTTAAATTTTATTTCAAATTAAGGTCAAAAATGTTGTAAATCCTTGTGGTGATAGGAGGAATAGACGCTATAATGAAAGTGTGAGATAAAAAAGAGAATTGTGTTATGCCGTTGCAGATAAGAAGACAAAAAATTCCAGCTTCTGTGCAGGATGTACTGAGGGCTGTGTCGATTGCAGAACGCGGCGGTGAATTATTGTCCCCAACAGAAATTTTTGCACTTGCAGAATATTATCGTACCCATTGTGTAGGCTTAGAACAAGAGGGACCTTTTTTCGAAAGGCTCTTTTCTTCAGAAATTCGTACTACGCTTGAACGTGTTAATACAGAGCGACTTCCTTTTGATCAGAGGATATTCGAACTGATTTGTTCATCTATTGCACAAGGAAAAATGCAAGAGAATTTATTAGAGGTATTGAAGTGGCTCCAGTCGCACCAGAGTATTCGAGATGCGATGCTTGAACTGATGGTTAAGGCTTCCCAAGCGAACCAATTGCAGGATTACTTTTTGGTATTACAGCAGTTGCAAAACGCGCATATCGTTTTCAGTCATGGGAATCTTGCAAAGCTTGATTTCTACATAATGAATGGGCAGCTGCATAATCTTTTGGATCGATTGCGCGAATCAGATAATCATAAGTTTATTTTTCTTCACCAGTTGGGTATAAAAATCATTTGTAGCGATCCAAAATTGCCTATCGCAGGTCTTCGGCAATGGATGCATATACTGGATACTGGCGCGGGACATGCGTTCAAACGTAAAAAGCAATATCCGCTCGAAGCTCCTTTCGCACGACGGATAGCGGATGTTCTTGATCAAGAGATAACTGCACTACCGGATAGCACAGATAATTCTCAATGTCAGCAAGCTTTTGAGCAACTCTTTGCTGAGTTGACCCGAGCTGGAATCAGATCGCCCGCTCTCTATCTTGCTCTTGACAAGTGTAGATATGATCTTGATGTTGAACAACTTGCCGCGGTTTTGATCCGGTTAAAGGAAAAGAATCTTGGTGTATTGGTGCCGATAAGCGGACAACAAGCCAAACAGTTGTGGGAACGCTATAGTGCGCCAGTAGAAGAGGTTGGCAGAGCAGAAGCGTTAAGTTTGGTTCAAACTACATTCGGATCAGGCTATTTTGCGGATCAAGTAGCAGACGTATTATTACAGAGTTCATCGCTGTCAGAATTTTCAAATGGTTTACAAGTTCCATTGCATGACTCGCATAGACGAGTGATTGATGTCGCTAAACAAGGGCAATTATTTCAATTTTCCCCCATTTTTGATTATTTGGTAAAAGAATACGATGTAGATCTTTCTGTCGTTCGGTCTTTTTTACGGAATTATTGTGGAGGAGAATATTGCGCGCCTGATTATGTGTGTCCAACTGCCAGGCCGCTTGTAGCATTGACAGATCCAAGACGAAAAGGCGGTAATCCCCGTCTTGATAGATTAAGCCGGCTTTTACCACCTACTTTAACTACTCTAAAAGAATATCAAGCTGAACGTCGATTGTTGGATGTTTATAAAGGCGCACATCCTAATCCTGCAGCAGAAGTTTTTTATTCTCGGCATTCTGAAAGTTCGTGGCTTTTGGATGAGCGCATTAAAAGCATATTAAGACAAAATCCAGAAATGATTAGGCAGCTTATTGAAAAGCCCGATGCTTTAGCGCTGATTGATGCTGTATCGGTCGGTTCGCACTACCCAGATTTAGCAACCATTCAAAAAATATTAAATTTTCGAGCGGAAACAATAGTTTATTTTCAAAGTATTATTATGGCGGCGCAGCAAAAGGTGCCAGAGCAATCAAGAGAGAGCTTGAGGATGTTATCGTTATGGAGATTATCAACGCATTGGGATTCGAAATCATTTGAGGTACAACGATCACAGCTAAAGACATTACTGAACATCATGTTGCTGAAAAGGAATGAGGCTCAACAATTACATCAAAATTTATCAGAGTTTTCAGTTACGATAGAGCAGGTTACTGGTCAGTTGCGTTCTTCCAGCTTGGCTGATACCGCTCGACGTATGATAGAAATCAACCTCGCGTCTCTCTTAGCAGGTCAACAAAACGAACAGAAAAAATTACAACTTTTAGAAAATGTTGAATTACCTGCTATTGAATTACGACTACTCTCATTAGAGCAGTCTTTAGTTGGTTGCTTGGAAGAAGAAGGCGCGGCTAGAAGGCAATTAACACTGCAATGGTTGGCAGGCTCATTAGATAGTCTGGATATGACAACATTAACGCAGGATCAGGATGTTTTTCCGGAATTTCATAGAAAGGATCAGAATGTGTTGAAAGATCTCGTGCAAAGTCAGCTAACTCAGCAGGGATTTGCGGTCACAACAGGCCTAACAGACGAGGTAATGAAACAACGTATAATGGAACAATCACGTGCGCAGTTAGCAACGAATGGCTTGACAGAACAGCAATTTAAAATTCAGCTAACATCCGCAGGGGTGGCTAATTCTCAATTAGCGGATAGTGCTATTTCTCATGAGGAAATAATGAGATTTACGCAACAAAGAGCTATGTCATCAGTAAAATTTTATGATTTGTTACTTCGTCAGGAAGATATTGTTAACAGGCCTAGCTTGTTGACTCTGCTTCAACCATTTAATTATTGGGATCCTCAATCGCTTGAAAAGCTTGTAAGTTTTCCAGAGGAGATCTTACATAATTTTTGCACTCTTTTGCAACATGTGGCGCGTAAGCGGTCTCAATCTGACCCACGTGTTCATGAGGATATGCGTGGATGTTGTGCCGCATTGATGAAACTCAGTGAAGATGAAACGAACATCCTTGCTGGTGTCGCGGGTGATCCTACAAGTTTTCCAAGGGTCTCGATAACTCAAGCCGTATTGGAGAGTAGAGATTTTTATCTTTTACTAACTGCCGAAGGAACCGCTGAACCTTTTCGAAGTTTATTTCTGCTATTGCAGCGAGAGAATATCACGTTAACATTAGATCTTTATCAAAAGATTATGCGAATTCAAGGGGGGCAAGTAGAGCGCTTAAACTCTATTTTGGGGGTGATCAAAGGTGGCGAGCTTGTTCAGGCATTGATACGAAATTACTGTGGTTACGATGACGATCGTCTGCAGAGACTAGCTCGATATTACGCAACTCCAGATCTTGGGTTTGATGGGCTGCAGAGAAAGCTCTTATTAACCGATCCAGGTTTTTTTGAACTTGTGAAGCGATTGGAGGGGATGCCTCACTGTTCAATTTCGCAAACACTGCTATCTCTCGAGGTGGATAGGGGTGAATTATATGGGCAATTTAATGGTATCCTGAGTGGTGTAATGGCAAAGCAAAATCCTCCCCAGCAGGCGGTTTCAGAAAATGAACTAATGTCTGCGACAATATGCTTTAATGAGCTACATCCTAAAAAAGGACAAGATTTTTTACAATTAAAGTTTATGCAAGAGGATCTTCTGAAAATTGGACGATTTTATCAGACAGGGTTTTGCTGTATTGCATCAGAAGTTTTTGGAAAAATGCGAATAATTTCGGAACGACAGGCATACGTTTTTCCTGTTTTAATTGAATGTATGTCTGGGTTTTTTGTTGCATCTCGTCCTCGTGGTGCAGATGTTAACTCGGGAAAAATAGCCAAGAGCTTTTTAGAGTCGCAACAAGGAAAAGAATTCAAAGCTTTTGTTCGCCTTGATAAGCTGTGGACAGCGTATGAAAAGCGCTTAACGAAAAAGGTAACAAAAAAAACGGATGAAAAAGAGAGGAGTGAAACGCAAGCGAAACTTGATGCGACGAAAGCTTTATTAGTGAAATTACATGCTCCTGGGACTCTTAGTGAGAAGATTGCGAATTTTGGTGGTCAATTGGTGTCTTATAAGGATAATGGGGTTTTTAAGCCACACCGAGATTGTTTGCTCAAAAGGATTTTTGTGCGGACATTATATTTGTTCTCAGTATTAGGAATTGGCCATTTTCTTCTTAAAGCACTCGATAGCGCGCCCACCGTATGTGGTACTCGAGGGCAAAGTAATATAGAAGAAAGTGAAAAACTAGTGGGGTTTTTTGGGCCAAAACAAAGAACGCCGCTAGCGGTGGGATCACCCCTGGCGCCGCCAATCGGATCTCTAAATGCACCTAATTCTCGCTCGCCCTCGCCCGTCAGTTGACAAAGCTTTCATCAGTACGGATTTTTGTAGTTCAATTTTTTGAGGATTTTAATTTCTGCTTTTTCCATACGCTCGGCTTCTGTTTCATTGAGTTCATGATCAAACCCAATTAAATGTAAACAGCCGTGTACAACAATATGCGCCCAGCGTTCAATGGGGCGTAAATTAAATTTTTTAGCTTCTTTTTGGATAACAGCCGGGCAGAGTACAATATCACCTGCGAGATCTTTTCCTTCCTCATAAACGAAGGTGAGCACGTTCGTTGGACCTGATTTTTTTCGATACTGTTGATTGAGTTCGGCCATTTTGGGCGCGCTGATAATGTGTAGACCCATGTCGACGGATTTAATACAGTGTAGTTTAAGAGCAGTTTGAATCCATTTTTTGAGTGTTTTTTGAGAAGGGATGCTTTTTGCTTTGCTCGCTGTTTGAATATCAATGTGAATCATAGGGTTTTTTTATTCGCCTCATACGCTTCCACAATTTTTTGTACGAGTGGATGACGAATCACGTCTTTCGAGTTAAAAAACGTAAACCGAATGCCCTCGACATTTTTTAATAGGCGGATGGCTTCTAATAAGCCGGAGCGTTTATTCATGGCTAAATCAATTTGCGTAATATCACCGGTAATAACCGCCGTTGAACCAAATCCCATACGTGTCAAAAACATTTTCATTTGTTCTTCAGTCGTATTTTGACTTTCATCTAAAATAATAAAGGCATCATTCAACGTGCGGCCGCGCATAAAGGCGAGCGGGGCGATTTCAATGGCATGGCGGGCGATCAGCTTTTCAACGCGTTCAAGCCCGAGCATTTCATAGAGTGCATCATAAAGTGGGCGCAAATAGGGATCGACTTTTTGTGCCATATCGCCGGGTAAAAATCCGAGCCGTTCGCCGGCTTCAACCGCGGGGCGGACTAAAATAATGCGCCGTACTTTTTCCCGTTCAAGCGCATCAACGGCGCAGGCTACAGCTAAATAAGTTTTGCCAGTACCTGCTGGACCAATGCCAAAGGTGATATCGTTCGTTAAAATTTGATCCAAATAATCGTATTGATTGTCGGTATGGGGCTTGATTACTGCTTCGCGGGTTTTGATGATCAGTTCTTTTTTCTGATGAGTTGATGACAGTTGTTGCATCGTACGACATTGATGATAAATATCGTTTTGATCAATCGATTGTTTGGTTGTTGCCGCTTGATACAATTGCTGCAAAAGATGAATTGCTTGATAGACATTGGGTTCTGCACCGGTTATGGAAAATTCATGTCCGCGATGCTTGATGTCGATATTCAGTGCAGTTTCGATAAAGTGAAAATGCTCATCATTTTGTCCGCTTAAAATCGCGAGAAAATCATTGTTTTCCGGCAGTAAATGCAATAATTGGGTGATGGGTTTTGTCATAGATTGAGATCTTTATTTAATGTTATCGATAAACCTTACCACAAAATTTCTTTTCAGTCCCGTTCAAGATTGAAGGCGGAGTCGCTGCGCGATTTTTAATATGCTGTCATCCCGCTGTTTATATCGCAGAATGATGGTTAACGAGTTCACCTCGGAGCGAATTTGTACGTACTTCGGTGATGTGTACGGGGACAAATTGTCCAATCAATGCGGCATCGCCCTCGAAATTCACAATGCGATTATTTTCTGTTCGTCCCGTTAATTCAGTATTATTTTTTTTCGATACATCCGTCACGAGAATAGATTCAACGGTCCCAATCATCGCGTGACTGATGTTTTTTGCGATGGTGTTTAATTTTTCTTGCAATAAATAAAGCCGTTCTTTTTTGATTGGTAAGGGCACATCGTCAATCATTTTAGCGGCTAACGTTCCAGGTCTTGGGCTATACATAAAACTATAGGATAGATCGAATTGAATGGTATCCACAAGCGCTAACGTGGTTTTAAAATCGGCATCGCTTTCGGTCGGAAAGCCGACAATAAAATCACTCGCGATGCTAATCGTTGGGCGTGCTTTTCTCATCGCTGCGATTCTTTCCTCATATTGTTCCGCCGTATAGCCGCGTCGCATTTTTTCTAAAATTCGATTTGAACCACTTTGTATAGGTAAATGTAAATGATTAACCAAGGTCTGAATATTGCGAAAGGCTTCGATGAGCGTGTTCGAAAATGCGAGTGGGTGAGAAGTTGTAAAGCGAATGCGGCCGATACCTGAAATTTCTGCGACGTGATGCAATAAATCAGCAAAGTCCACGAGCCGTTCTTTCGCATTGACAGTGCGATAATCATTCACATTTTGTCCGAGTAAAATAATTTCGCGCACGCCTTGTTCGGCGAGTATTCTGCATTCGGTTA
>MGXH01000065.1 GCA_001801305.1 Gammaproteobacteria bacterium GWE2_42_36 | reverse complement strand
ATCAATGCAATACTGAAAATGAACAAAGAAATAAGTAAGTATGGAGTATTGTTTATAGCAGCGTCTGAGCGGATGGAGTTGAATTCAGGCATAAATACTAATGATTCTGTGGTGGCCTCGCCTGAACTTTCGAATGCACCGCATCAATCATCGCTGCAACGGCCACCATATCGTAGAGCATCATTTTCAGGGGTGATGGCTTCATTAGCAAGCGCGGCGGAAAGGGGCGAGCTGCCTGCTAGGAACCCATTAGAAGAAGCGATTTCTCCTTCAGCCGTTGTTGTGAGTGCTGGCATGCCAGAAGGTTCAGCTGTTACTGCGATAACAGCAGCGGCTTCTTCTTCCGCAAGTCAAGGGTTGGCTAGAGTTACCACAGCAAGTTCGTCTCGTGGAGCTGCTCATCACGATCAACCGCGCAGAGGTGGTGGCTCAAGGTCTGGCGCTCATTTGAGCGCACTCGGCCGAGGTAGATAAAGTAAAATTTCCTGTTAAGCTAAAAGAGAGCATGAAAATAACGGAAATCACAGATCTTGTTTGTTGAAAAATAATTTATATTTTTTAGGAAGTGCCCATTATGAGCGATATTTTATTTCAATCCTTTATTTGTAAAAATCTTACGTTAAAAAATCGACTGGTTTTTGCTGCAGCTGATGGCGGTAGTACAGGAGATTCAAAAGGAAATTTGCTGGATCGGGAGATTGAACGATATGCCGCTGTCGCAAGAGGTGGTGTTGGTTTGATCGAAACTGGTTGTTTTGGCGTGCATCCTCACGGTGTTTCTTCCCTCGCAAAAGCGCATCTCTTTTATGACAGTATTGTGCCCAGTCTTCGACAATTGACCGATCGTGTTCATGCAGAAGGAGCGAAGATTGCCGCGCAAATTTATCATTATGGTGCCCCTGCGGGCGCTTTATTAAAAGAGCAAGGGATTCAAGCGATTTCAGCGAGCAAGATCGATAGCGCCTATCCTTATCGAAAGCCTTCTTTTGTGAATAATTATCGGGAAGCCACCGAGCAAGATTTGCAAAAAGTTATTGCGGCTTTTGGTGAAGCGGCGCGACGCGTTCAGCAGTCAGGGTTTGATGCCGTGGTTGTTCATGGAAGCCACGATACGATTTTAAGTCAGTTCCTTTCACCTGTAACGAATCAGCGAAAGGATCAATGGGGTGGAGATTTAGCTAATCGAGTTCGGCTTCATATTGAAATTTTGAAGTCAATTCGCAGACAAGTAGGCCCTGATTTTTGCGTGATCATTAAATTAGGGGTGATGGAACCTTTTGTCGATGGGCTCAGTTTTGAGGAAGGAAAAGAGGCCGCCATATTATTGCATCGGGCAGGTTACGATATGATCGAAATCAGCCAAGGCCAAAATGGATTTAATTGGGAAGAAACGTGCGTACGACAAAAAATCAACTCGCCTGAACTGGAAGGCTATTTCCGTCGTTACTGTCGTGAGATTCACGCTGAAGGTATCCCCACAATTATGACGGGCGGATTGCGATCCTATGAAGTGGTGGATGAAATTATGCAGCAGCATGAAACAGATTTGATTGGACTTTGTCGACCACTCATCAGAGATCCATCACTGATATCCGATTGGCAAAAAGGAAACCATCGGAAATCAAATTGCACTTCCTGTAATCAATGTTTGATGGCTATTATCGATAACAAGCCGCTGAAGTGTTATTTAAACCTGAGTTCTGGATAACGGAAAACAAACTAAGGTCAACCCAATCGCAGTCCAAATGACCTACTTGCTTATCCCGAACTCAAGTTATTTAATGCAAGGGGAAAATAAACTGGGCCGCAGGTTTTAATGTCGAGCAGTAACTGGGCGCATTTTGAATAATTGAATTATGAAAGTTGGATTTGAGGGTATGTAAGAGCGTCATCATTAAGTAGCCCTGTAATTTCGCAACGGGCGCTTTATTCGTTGAGTAGGCAAAATAAATATTCTGACAAGGCGCATACACCATGCCGGTAATATAGCCCGACGTTAAACCCGGAGTAAACCAAACGAGCCCTTCTGGTGTGTTCATTCGAAATAGAGCAAAGCTATAGCTGCTTTGATCCAGCATAGAGGCGGGTTGTCCTGTTGTCGTATCTTTCATTTGGAGGTACTGAATAAGCGATGTCGAAAGAGAGTCAGTGAAAAGTTTTTGCATCCATTTTACCAAGTCTTCTGGCGTAGAAACCATGGCGCCAGCCGCTTGTAGCCAGGACCCATTTTCATCAGTCATATCATAAATTTGGTCATAGTACCCATATCCGTGCGCCATACGATTTAAGATCATTGTTGGATAAGGGGTCGGCAAGTAATACGTATGTGTCAAATTGGCCTTGCGAATGAGTGTTTTCATTTGGACAGATAAAGGTTGATGGTTGACTTTTTCGAGGATCATCCCGAGCAAAACATAATTGGTATTAGCGTAGTGCCAGCCTGATCCGGCGGGAAAATAATTCGGGTGCTGATAGGCAATATCGACTAATGCTTTCGCATCCCAAACTTGATGCGCTCGAGTTGTAGCGGCTAATTGAGGAAACCAATTTTTTGAATCAATATAATCAAAAATACCACTTGTCTGATTGGCTAATTGTTCAATTGTGATTTCTTGCCACTTGGGGTATTCAGGAAAAAATTTCCCCAGCGTATCTTGTAAAGAAATCGTTTTGTTATTTAGTGCTTGCGCCAACAATTCGGCTGTAAAAGTTTTTGTTGTGCTGCCGACTTGAAATAGCGTTTCTGGTGTGGTGGGTTGTTCACTAGAAAGCTGTTTGTTACCGGATGTAATGAGTAAAGGTGTTTTGTTATTGGGCAGTAAAACAGCGATCGATAAACCAGGTAATTCAAATTTTTGTTTTACTTGTATTGCCATGGTTTGTAATTGTATTGTGAGCTGAGTGATCTGTGTTGAAGAGAGGGCGCCGTCATTCATGTTGCTTTCTGCAAAACAGCAAGATAAAGCCGCGAGAGCGGTGAGAAGTAAGAAAGCATTAATGATGAGGCGCATATCACTTTTCCATCTATTATTTAATGTTTATTAGAGCAGGAATATTAGTCTGGTTCTTTTGCAAATGCATCTTTAAATTGCGTCTATGATCACTTAACCTGCTTGCCCATTTTTTCGAGAAAGAGTAGGCTTCCCGCGATTATTTTTGTGGAGAAACGTCATGACTAGAAAGAATTTTTATGAGCAGCTCGCGGAGCAAACAGAATCACTCAAAGGCCAAGGTTTGTATAAAGAAGAACGAGTGATTATTTCTCAGCAGCAAGCAGAAATTACCGTTAAAGGGGGCGTTTCCGTTTTGAATTTTTGCGCCAATAACTATTTGGGGCTGGCGAATCATCCAGTACTGATTCAAGCCGGGCAAAAAGCGTTAACTAAATATGGGTTTGGCATGGCGTCGGTGCGATTTATTTGTGGGACGCAAGATGTGCATAAAGAATTAGAGCAACGGCTGAGCCAATTTTTAGGGAAAGAAGACGCAATTTTGTATTCCTCTTGCTTCGATGCTAATGGCGGTTTATTCGAAACCTTGTTGGGCGAAGAAGATGCAATTATCAGTGATGAATTAAATCATGCGAGCATTATTGATGGTGTTCGTCTTTGCAAAGCCGAGCGGTTTCGTTATAAAAATAACAACATGCAGGATTTAGAAACGCAATTAAAAGCGGCGCAAAACGCGCGTTATCGATTGATTGCTACCGATGGGGTATTTTCGATGGATGGCGTGATCGCCAATTTACAAGGTATTTGCGAGTTAGCGGATAAATATGACGCGCTGGTCATGGTCGATGATTCTCATGCGGTTGGTTTTATTGGTGAAAATGGGCGCGGGACGCCGGAATATTGCGGCGTCGCTGATCGCGTGGATATTTTGACAGGCACGCTAGGCAAGGCCATGGGTGGGGCTTCGGGTGGCTATACTGCATCACGAAAAGAAATTGTCAGTTGGCTAAGACAACGTTCAAGGCCGTATTTATTTTCCAACACATTAGCGCCGGTTGTCGCAGCCACGTCATTAAAAGTATTAGAGTTGCTGGAGCGAGATGGAAAAACGCTTCGGCAAAAAGTTCAGGCAAATAGTCGGCATTTTAGGCAGAAAATGACGGCATTAGGATTTCAACTAGTTCCAGGCGAGCATCCGATTATTCCGGTGATGCTGGGCGATGCAAAATTAGCAACGGATATGGCGGCTCGATTATTACAAGAAGGCGTTTATGTGATCGGATTTTCGTATCCAGTTGTCCCGATGGGGAAAGCACGCATTCGGACACAAATGTCCGCAGCCCATGATCTTGCGCATATTGATCGCGCTGTTGCTGCTTTTGAAAAAGTGGGCCGAGCATTAAAAATTATTTGAACTGAATGAGGGGATTGTTATGAAAGCGCTAGGCAAATTAAAAAAAGAACCCGGGATTTGGATGTATGATGCGCCGAAGCCAACGATCGGGGCGCATGAAGTGCTGGTCAAAATTAAAAAGACAGCTGTTTGTGGAACGGATATTCATATTTATAACTGGGATGAGTGGGCGCAGCAAACGGTCCCTGTGCCGATGACAACGGGTCATGAATTTGTGGGCGTGGTTGAAGAGATTGGTTCGGCGGTGACGGGCATCAAAATAGGCGACCGCGTATCGGGAGAAGGGCATGTCGTTTGCGGTGTGTGTCGTAATTGTCGCGCGGGCAAACGTCATTTATGTCCGAATACGATTGGTATTGGCGTTAATCGGACAGGCTGCTTTGCTGAATATTTATCGATTCCTGATGAAAATGTTTATCTCTTGCCGGACGGTATTTCGGATGATGAAGCGTCGATTTTGGATCCTTATGGAAATGCAGTTCATACGGCGTTGTCGTTTGATCTCGTGGGCGAAGATGTGTTGATTACGGGTGCGGGCCCCATCGGTTGTATGGCCGTTGCGATTTGTAAACACGTGGGTGCTAAAACCGTGACGATTACCGATGTGAATGATTATCGATTAGCGTTAGCGAAAGAAATGGGCGCGACCAGGGTGGTCAATGTGACGAAAGAGCCGCTGGTTGACGTCATGTCTGCGCTAGGTATTACAGAAGGATTTTCTGTGGGGCTTGAAATGTCGGGCAACGGCCTTGCCTTTAACGATATGATTCATCAAATGGCGAATGGCGGAAAGATTGCTGTATTGGGTATTGTGCCTGAGCAGACGACAGTCAGCTGGTCAAAAATTATTTTCAAGGGTCTTTTTATTAAAGGGATTTATGGTCGAGAAATGTTTGAGACATGGTATAAAGGGATCGCTATGCTACAAAGCGGGCTCGATATAAAGCCCATTATTACGCATCATTTTCAGGTGGGTGATTATCAGGAAGCGTTTAAAATGATGCGCTCAGGCCAGTCCGGAAAAGTCATTTTAGAGTGGACATGATAAATGTAATATGGGTATCATAACACCGCTTTCATCAAGGAAAGTATTTAAAAAATTTTCATAGAGAGAACAACATGTCTACGTATAGCACGAATGAATTTAAGAGTGGTTTGAAAGTGATGTTGGATAATGATCCCTGCAGCATTATCGAAAATGAATTTGTCAAACCCGGGAAAGGGCAAGCGTTTAATCGCGTTAAATTACGTAACTTAAAAACGGGTCGCGTGATCGAGCGTACGTTTAAATCGGGTGATACCTTAGACGGTGCTGATGTGGCCGATATTGAAGTACAATATCTCTATGCGGATGGCATGTCTTGGTACTTCATGGACCAAGCAACTTACGAGCAATATGCGGCTGGCGAGAATGTCGTGGCCGAAGCTAAGCAGTGGCTCAAAGAACAAGATACGTGCATGTTAACGTTATGGAATGGGATGCCTTTATCTTTAGTTCCTTCTAATTTTGTCATTTTACGTATTACACAGACAGATCCCGGCGTACGCGGTGACACGAGTGGTCGCGCAGAAAAACCGGCGACATTAGAAACGGGCGCTGTGGTTCGCGTGCCGCTTTTTGTGGAAGAAGGCGAGTTGGTTAAAGTTGATACGCGCACAGGGGT
>MGXH01000064.1 GCA_001801305.1 Gammaproteobacteria bacterium GWE2_42_36 | reverse complement strand
TCGCATATCGGCGTGACAGCGGGCGATAGTAGGACGGGAAAACACCGGCATCGGTCGCACCAATCAAAACATATCGCACGGGGTGTTGCATGAGTTGATCTATTTGACTCTTGACCGTCTCTCGCAAGATGGTTTCTGGCACGCCCGGTCCTTTGATCAAAGCGCCTCGATTCAACTGATTGTATAAAACCGCTTGATAGGGTGTGAGCATTACGACGTCATCATCATGCGGTGTATAGCGTTTAATAAGATGAAGTTCACACAGCAATTGACTCCCCGTTTGGGCGGGCGAACGATTCTCTTGCCAAACGGTAACTGCAGTACGATAAAGCGCAGGAAGAGAAACAAAATAACTCCTATCGAGCGTTAAATAACTCACCAAAATCGGAACCATCAGCAAAACACTCATCAGGGGCAAGCGTTTCTGTCGAACCCCTGTCAGCAGTTGGCTACAAAAAATTAACAAGAGCAACCAAGGCGTCCAAGAAACATTGATCAAGTTAAGCACATGCGCGCGATATTGATAATAAGCGAATAGCCCAATGCCCAAAACTGAAATAAAAAACAAGCACGACAGCATCGTCGAATCCCGCTGCTTCATCCAGGATCGGATCGGTAAAATCAACCCTATTAAATAAGCGCTCGCGAAAACCATCCACATATCCCACGTGAGTGGAATAGAGAGATGCATAAAACCATATTGGCTAAATATCTGAGGATAGCTGAAAAGATCATCCCAATGAATAGCCGCGTGTGATTTTAATTTAAGATACCACACAAATAACGCGAGCAAAGAGATCGTGATAAAAAGGCTGGTCGCTAAAAAACGTGCTTGTAATTGTCGATGCTTTTTAGCGCGAATCAAGATCATTTGCGCAATCAAGTAACTTAAAAATGCGCCATACACTGCAATACCTGATTCGAGATTCCAAATAATCGCCACAGCACTCAACACCGAAAATAAAGCAACAGTTTGCATCGATTTTCGCTCGACAAATATTAAAAACAGCCCAATAGACAAAGCGGGAAAGAAAAATCGAAGCGGATAGTATTGATAATAAGGCATCACAATATGAAATCGGGCGGCCAGCGTGGATCCCGTTGTCATCAGTATCGCAAACAGGTATACAGCGGTCAGCACATAACTGCGTGTTAATTTAAGCGCGACGCCTAATAAACATAATAAGCCTGCAATTTGCAATGCGCCCATCACAGTGGTGAACTTAAATATAGAAAGTCCGATAAGATGGAAAACAGGATAAAGTAGTTCGGCATATAATCCATATTGTGCGGCTTGATCCACCAGCAATGTTTTACCGTGCATCACTTGAACCACTGAATAAAATACCGCCCCAAAATCATTTGCCGTATTAATGCGCCAGACATCCAAATGCGTAAAAAAATTAAACGTCAGCAGCCTGAATCCGATAGTTTGAAAAAAAATGCCGACAACCATCAGCAAAATAAGCATCGTGCTAAACACGGTTAGCGCTTGCTTTGAAAACACCTTTTGCTCACTGAAAAAGAATCGCATCGATACAGCCAAGCACAGAATAATCACCACGAGACTGAATAACGAAACCGGCGAAGAGCTGGTCAACGTATTCATATAAAAGGAATCCCAACTCACAAAAAAAAGTAAGTTGCTCATTACAATGACAATGGCATATGAAAAAAAACGCTGAAGTTTCATGCTTAAATCGAATGAAACTCGCTTGCTGCTGCACGCCGAAAAATAATCGACAGTAATCGCCGATAAAACGATATACAGCGGACTCAGTAAAACAAGTGCGTGAAAAATAGTCGTTTCAAGCGGCTTGGGATTGAAATCTACTCGAGGGATAGTCGGTAAAAATAATTGATAAAGTCCCGCCAGATGGATTGAATCGACGGGGATGATATGCGCTAAAAAAATCGCCGTTAAAATTAATAAGCTCACGGTCAAAAGAAAGATTAAAAAAACTTTAATGATGGCGGAATAATTTGGCATCGCAATGTTCCTTCATGAGGATGGCCTGTAAACAAGCCCGCTCTTTTTTGTTGCCAATTGCTTCTTTTAAAGCGCACTTCGTGCGTTAACGGGAATCATTCTGAATAATCAGCTGATTGTCAAGCACGACAACTCAGTCGGGATGGCTAAAAATAGAGCGATTTCATCACAGCGCTTGCTGGATAACAGAATAGGCAATTAAAATGACGGAGAGAGTATGCGAAACAATAAAAGCAAAATGATTAGCCAGCCGATAAGCCGGGTTCTGTCGTGGACAGTCATTCATCTGGACCCTCGATCACTCGAGGGTTCAAGCGACCTTACCCGAGTTCAACGCGGACCGCGCTTTATCCAATCAAAAAGATTGAACAGAACTCCTATTTGGTCTTGCTCCAAGCGGGGTTTACCCTGCCATTGTTGTTGCCAACAACGCGGTGCGCTCTTACCGCACCATTTCACCCTTACCGAAAAAATCGGCGGTATATTTTCTGTGGCACTTTCCGTAGACTTTCATCTCCCAGACGTTATCTGGCGCTTTGTCCTATGGAGCCCGGACTTTCCTCCATGAATTTTCATTCACAGCGACTGTCTAGCTGGCTAAGCGCGCAGTATATCACAGGCGCCCAAAGATGCCCGCAGAAAATAGAATTATCTACGACGAACAGGTAATGGGGGAGTCGATGACGATGCCGGTGGTGGCGGAGTTAAAGAAACTTGCCGTTCTTTCAACCCTCTTAGAAAAGCGCTTGCATCGCCATAACTACTGCTCGAAGCACGCGGCGGCCTTTCGACAAGAGAACCAAGCAAAACAAAGTGGCACCCCATCCTTTCTTGTTCTTCGCTCCTGCTTTTTGTTTCTCGCATCATTCGATCTAATAATTTAAACATTTTGCTGTGTGATAGAACCTCTTGGCGCATTGGCGGCTCCTCTGGAGCGATTCCACAAGCAATATCTCCATCAGAAAGCGTAGGAAGAGGCACAACTTCCTCTAATTCTGAATCGTCTTGATAGATATTTACTTTATTTTCTTTAGTCATAATTGATTTCCTTTATTTATTATTGTGGTTATTTGTTTGTACCTAATGAGACATAAACTATAGACGATATTTTCCATTTCGCTCGTTTGTTTCGCATTTTCTTTATCCGCCTCGCCCTCAATCCTTGTATCATCAATCTTAAATGTCCTATACTTCGCGCAAATTCTAAAGGTGGATATCGTATGAATACACAACAAATCATCGACGAACAAAGCATCGAGCAGCTTATCTCATCGCACGTCACAGAAAATCCCGAAACAGTGCGCGCCATCTTAAAAAAAGCCCTGTTATTGAAAGGACTTTCAACTGAAGAAGTCGCTGCATTACTTTCAATTCAATCGCCGACATTATTAGATCAGCTTTTTCAAACAGCAAAACAAATCAAAGAGATGATTTATGGCAATCGCATTGTGATGTTCGCGCCACTTTATATTTCCAATTTATGTGGCAACGATTGTGCTTACTGTGCGTTTCGCGCAACGAATCAAGCGATCAAACGCCGCGCGCTCACGCAAGCGGAAATTGCACAAGAAGTTAGACAGTTGATTGACCAAGGTCATAAACGATTATTGCTGGTCGCCGGCGAAGCTTACCCTAACGCAGGATTTCAATATATCCTCGATGCCATCGCAACGGTTTACAACACTAAAACCGATCGGGGAACAATCCGTCGATTAAACGTTAATATCGCGCCTTTAAGCACTGAAGATTTCCAACGTTTAAAACAAACGAATATTGGCACGTATCAATTATTCCAAGAAACCTATCATCGTCCGACTTACGATAAAGTGCATTTAAGCGGAAAGAAAAAAGAATACGACTGGCGATTAGAAGCCATCGATCGCGCTATACAAGCTGGCATTGATGATGTGGGTATTGGTGTTTTATTTGGTTTGGCCGATTGGCGCTTTGAAATACTCGCCCTCTTACAACACACCGAACACTTAAATGGACAGTATGGTGTCGGCCCACATACCATTAGCGTGCCACGCTTAGAACCCGCTGTCGGTTCTGAAATCGCTGCATGCCCTCCGCACCCTGTTTCGGATGTGGATTTTGCCAAAATCATCGCCATCTTGCGTTTAGCAGTCCCTTATACCGGCATTATTTTATCCACTCGAGAATCGCCTGAAACAAGGCGTGCGGCATTAGCGTTAGGCATTTCGCAAATTTCAGCCGGAAGTCGCACGAACCCGGGCGGCTATTCGGAAGAGGAAGATCTCGCGGGTCAATTCTCTTTAGGCGATCATCGATCGCTCGATGAAGTAATTTACGATATTGCTTCGATGGGATACCTGCCGAGTTTTTGTACGGCGTGTTATCGACTCGGTCGCACCGGTCATGATTTTATGAATTTGGCGAAGCCCGGCGAAATTAAACATTTCTGTTCACCGAATGCGCTCGCAACTTTTGCAGAGTACCTGATCGATTTTGCTGCGCCTAAAACACGTGCAGTGGGCGAACAATTGATTCAGCAAGAATTAGAAAAAATGGGCACAAAAGCGCACACCTTAACGGCAGGATTGCTGGAACAAGTCAAAGCGGGAAAGCGGGATGTGTTTGTATAATCCAATTTTTTAGGAGAAAGTCGCTACGTGACAGATTTTTCTGGATCCCGCGGTCCCTCACCCCACGACTTGATCGCGAGGCGTGGGGTGACGACAGCGCTAAATCCCATAGTCGACGCTAAAAAAATGATCACAAAATTAATAAGGCCCTTCGATGTCACAACAAACACCTAAAAGTTTTCGATTACAGATTGGTTTATTCGGTCGACGTAATGTCGGTAAATCGAGTTTGCTCAATGCACTGGCACGACAATCCGTATCGATTGTTTCGGATCGAGCCGGCACAACCACAGATCCCGTCGAAAAATCGATGGAATTTTTACCGCTCGGACCGGTTTTATTCATCGACACCGCCGGCATCGATGATGTTGGTGAATTGGGTGCATTGCGTATCGAAAAAACGCGTACGATATTCGATCGAACCGATTTAGGGATTATCATTACCGAAGCCAATCAATGGACAACTTTTGAAGAGCAAATACTTGAAGCATTACAAAAACGAAAAATCCCTTGTCTCATTGTGCTCAATAAAATTGATTTAGAAGAACCTAGCGCAGCAACACTTGCACACCTGCAAACAAAAAAATTACCCCTCGTTTTCGTTTCCATTCCACAACACATCGGTTTGCTTAACTTACGTGAAGCGATTTTAAATACAGCGCCCGAATCGTTTTTCAATAATCCCATTATTTTGCGCGATATCGTCGGCCCCAAAGAAATCGTCGTACAAGTGATGCCCATCGATAATGAAGCCCCGAAAGGTCGATTACTATTGCCGCAAGTCCAAGCGATTCGTGATGCACTCGATGGCCATGCGATCTCGGTGGTTGTCAAAGAAAGTGAATTTCAAACCGCGTTAGATTCCTTAAAACATAAGCCCAAATTAGTTGTCACTGATTCTTCGGCATTTGAACAAATCTCGCGCGAAACCCCGAGCGGCGTTTTGCTCACCAGCTTTTCCATTTTATTTGCACGACTCAAAGGCGATTTAATTTCTCAAGTCATCGACACACTCACCTTGAATCAGCTAAAACCAGGCGATCGCGTACTGATCAGCGAATCCTGCTCGCATCATCCCATTACGGATGATATCGGTCGCGTGAAAGTGCCGCGTTGGATGAATCGTCATGTGGGCGGCGAACTAGATATCCACGTCATCCAAGGCCACGATTTCCCGAAAGATTTATCGACTTATCGATTTGTCGTCTTATGCGGCGGTTGCATGTTTAATCGTCGTGAAATATTGACGCGCATTTTACGATGCCGCGAAGCCGGTGTTCCCTGTTCGAATTATGGTTTAACCATCGCACATTGCTTGGGTATTTTAGAACGCGCAATTGAACCTTTTCCAGATGCGTTGGCAGCGTATCGTTCTCATTCATCCTCTGAGAGAAGATAACACATGAATTCTGATAAAATATTACCCTGGCTACACACTGAAAACCCCGATGAATTGAAAGCATTATGGGCAATAGCGGATCGCACTCGACAAGAAAACGTCGGCGATGAAGTGCATTTGCGTGGACTGGTCGAGATTTCTAATCATTGTGTGCGAGCGTGCACTTATTGTGGCATCAATCGAACCACATTTATCGATCGCTATCGCATGACAAAAGACGAAATAATCGATTGCGCTAAGCAAATCGAACAATTTGGCTATGGCACGATTGTCATGCAGTCTGGCGAAGATTATGGTCTCTCTGCCGAAAACATCGCGGACATTATTCGTGAAATTAAATCACAAACACCTTTAGCCGTGACATTAAGTTTAGGCGAACGACCGATTGAAGAATTACAACGATGGAAAGATGCCGGCGCGGATCGCTATTTGTTACGATTTGAAACGTCCGATCCCGTTTTATATCGTCGCATTCACCCGCCTTTGACTGCCGAAGAAAGGCCGGATCAGCGTATTCAATTACTAAAACAATTACGCGAAATCGGATATGAAATCGGTAGCGGCATCATGATCGGCATTCCGGGTCAAACGTATGCGTCGATCGCCAATGATTTGTTGCTTTTTCAGTCGCTCGATTTGGATATGATTGGCGTCGGGCCTTATATCGAGTCAAACCGAGGCGAAGCCGCATCCACGCCACGAGAGTCTCAATCCTCAATCCCCAATCCTCTACAACAAGTCTCTGCAACTGAACTAATGACCTACAAAGTCATCGCCCTCGCAAGAATCCTTTGTCCAAAAGCCAATATCCCGAGCACAACAGCGCTTGCGACTTTAAATAAAACCTTTGGTCGTGAATTGGGGTTATCGCGTGGCGCGAATATCGTGATGCCAAATGTCACGCCGGTTCAATATCGCGTGAAATATGAAATTTATCCGGGAAAAGCCTGTCTCAATGAATGCGCTTCGGCTTGTCATGGCTGTATGACGAAACGGATTCTCTCGATTGGCAGAACGATTGGACACGGGAAAGGTGGTAGAAAAAAATAACATCAATCACGTTGAAGGGACAGTTGTAAAAATTCGTTTCGCTTCTTCTACATCTTTTCCAATCTGGATTTTGAGCGCCTCGATCGAAGAAAATTTGAATTCGTCGCGTATTTTATGGATGAATTCAACGCACACAAACCGTCCATAAACGATCTCATTAAAATCAAATAAATAAACTTCCAAAATCGGTTTCAGGGAATCATCCGCATCTTTTTTAATCGTCGGACGATAACCCATATTCGCCACACCCTCGATAAACCGATCACCGAGCCCACTGACTCGTACCGCAAAAATACCAAGCAGCGGAGATTGAGTGCGATGCAAATCCATATTGATGGTTGGAAACCCAAGCGTTCGCCCGCGTTGAGCCCCATACGAAATGCGGCCAGATAACGCATAAAAATGCCCTAGCAATTTTTTCGCAAAAGATAAATTGCCCGCCACTAATGTTTGTCGAAGCAATGTGCTACTAATGCGAACGGGTAATGATGCACTCTCCTCTTCGATCCATAATGTCGGCATTTTTTCAGCGGTAAAATGATACTGTGTTGATTGCCGCATCAGAAAATCAACATCGCCTCGATGATGCGCGCCAAAACGGCCATCTTCTCCGAGAATCACGTGTTGCACGTTGAGTCGTTTAACTAAAATTTCCGAAACAAATCCTTCTGCCGATAAAGCGGCCAAGGCTGCATTAAATCGTAAAATCAACACACAATCGATGCGCATGTCTTTAAAAAATATTAACTTTTCCCGCAATCGAGACAGCCGCGCAGGACTATGGTGAGGATGAAAGAACGCTTGCGGTTGTGGCTCGAAAACCACCACCACGGCGGGTAATTGTCGCGCTTTTGCTGTTTTAACCACGCACGCAATGAGTTGTTGATGCCCCCGATGAGCACCATCAAAATTACCCAACGTCAATACACACCCTTGGAGCGGTGTTATTAAGTTTTGAATGCCGCGCACAATCTGCATAACATAGCTTCTTTAAAAAAGTTTGTGTATTATACCGTGATCTTACTAAAGTAAAAGGATGTCTATCATGTTGGTTATCTACGATAAATCATTTTGGTACACTTTTGGACGCGGCATCATTGCGGCGTTATTCGGACTATTCGCCTTATTTTATCCGCATCTTACGTTTTCCATTTTGGTCGTCATTTTTGGTATTTATGTTTTCGCCAGTGGCGGACTAACCATTTTGCTCGCTTTGTTTAGCCGAGAATATGATACGGGTTGGTGGACTTCGTTAATCGAAGGGTTTTTCAGCATGCTTGCCGGCATTTTGGTTTTCACATGGCCGACCGTAACTGAACACTTTTTGATTTATGTGATTGCGGTATGGGCCATGATTACCGGTATCGTTCAACTCATCGCCTACGCACAATTGCATCGCATTTTTGATCAAGGATTTTTATTAGGCGCTGGCGGTGTACTCTCTATCGTTGCCGGTGTTTTTTTATTAGGCTTTCCTGCGAGCGCGATCATCATGCTCGCTTGGTTTATTGGTTTTTATGCGTTGGTGTTTGGCTTGCTGTCTTTATTTTCTGCGTTTCAACAACGGTGATTTTTTATCGTATGAGCCTCCAGCGCTTCAAATATGGATCCCGCAATCAAGCCGTGGGATGACGGAGGACTGGATTGCTTTCGTCGCTCACCGCTCCTCGCAATGACGAACATGAGCCGCAGTATAACGGAGCATGGAAGCTCAAAATTATCCGGGATCCAAACTGATACAAGAGATGAAAAAAAGAGAGCATTTTGTTTGAACGTTTCTCAATGACCTTTTTTCGCACAGAACAAAGAACTGATCCAACGATCAAACAGCGGAGTAATAAAATAGCGGGATCCAGAAACGAAATTCCCGCATGCGCGGGAATAACAAAAAAATATTAAAGAAAAATCAGAACGAGATTACTTAATCTTGCCTTCTTCGAACAGAACATGCATGCCCTTGGTTTGGGTTTCTGCATTCCATGCACGAGGATCGAAACACATTTTTTTGAACTTTTCAGTCATCGTCTTTTTGTTTTTCGTTGTCGTTTTGAAATAACCCGTCGATTTTCCGTCTTTCTTTTTGCCCGTTGAATTTAATCGAATTTTATCTCGTCCACTTGCCATAAAAATAACCTCTTACTTAATTAGTTTTCAATTACTCGCCACGAGCACGAATATCAGCAAGCACCGCTTCGATGCCTTTCTTATCGATGATACGTAACCCTTTGGAGCTGACTCGTAATTTAACAAATCGTTTTTCGCCATCGAGCCAAAATCGTCTTTCATGTAAATTAGGACAAAACCGACGCTTTGTTTTTCGGTGAGAGTGCGACACATTATTCCCAACTAGGGGTTTCTTGCCCGTCACCATACAAACTTGAGACATACTATTACCCTCAATCGCTTACTTATTAGAAAAAAAGAGGTTGCTTTATATCAAACCTTATTCATCCACGCAAGGAAAAATGGCGGGAAAAGATAATTTATCTTTGCACACGACAAAAAAGCGAGCTTCAAAAGGGATATTGGAGAAAAATGCTTATTTTTTTAAAGTTTAAGGTGTGTTTTAAGAGGGTTTTTCACTTCCGTGCCAAAAATTTTCGAACGGGCACGCGCAGCGTGCCCCTACAAGCCTATGATCGGTCGCCGTAATGGAGGCCGCCCTACAAAGATCGATTTTTTTAAATCACCCTAATTCGCAACACCACCCTTTATGAATAAAATGTCGCCTAATGACATGCCTCATCAATGTTCAGCGCTCATAAATTTCCCTTGATCTGCTTTCACAAAATAAGTTATAAACATCGCGTTTGTAGTAGGTGGATGAAAAAATCCATAACCGGGAAGTAGGTGAAATGCCTGCACTGCCCACGCAACGGTAAGCGAGCCCGCTTAATACGGGTCAGAAAAAACCACTGTACGAAATCGTATGGGAAGGTTCTGTTGAAGATTATTTTTCAATCGCAAGTCCGGAGACCGACCTATTGCTCTGTGTACTCATGTTGCGGCGGGCAATACATCACATTTGATGTTTCCTTGCTGCTTAAAAAAAGGAAATATCGCGATGGGCGATCATTACCGAAAACAGCTCTTCTATTTTTTGATGATCGGCTTTGCCGTAAACAGTTTTGCCGCAGAAAAAATTCCTGACATCATCTTATCGAACTATTCGCCCAAAAAAATCACGCCCTTTGAGGCAATCAATCAGTCATCAAGCCAAACTATTTCCGCAGCCGCTATTCAAGAAAAAAATACCTCATCGATCGGACAATTGTTACAAGGCATTAACGGCATACAAACACAAGATCTCTACGGGGACGGCAGTAAAACGAATATCAATCTGCGCGGATTTGGCGATAACGCCGGTGGAAATACGGCTATTCTAATCAATGGTCAGTCAGTTGTTCAACCTGATTTAGGCGGTAATATACTGAATACCCTACCCTTGTCAGAGATAGAAAAAATAGAAGTCTTACCGGCGAGCGCGGGCGTCCTGTATGGCGATCAAGCCGTCGGCGGCGTTATCAATATCATCACCCCAAAGCCTGAGCCCAATTTGCAAACGGTATCGGCTGGATGGGGCAGTTATAATACGCAAACCTATGCGGCAACATTATCCGATATCATCCATCAAAATATCGGGTACCGTCTCAGCGCGAATTACGATCAAACACAAAATTATCGAGACCATAACGATAGAAAACAAGATAATCTTAACGCGATGGTTGATGATCAGTTCGATGGCAATGAAGCTGATTTGCAGTTCAACCACATGGATCAGAATCTACAATTTCCGGGCGCGTTAACGCTCAATCAATGGCATCAAAACCCAACACAGGCGAATAACCATACCGATTTCAGCGATCAGGGAAATAATGTCTTACAAGCCGATTACACAACCGCGCTAAATCCATTGTGGAAATTATCCGTTAATACCACGGCTAGCCGTCTGGATGGGCATGGCTTAATATGGGCTATACCTTATGATGAAAATCGAACCATTTATTCAGTTCATCCGCAAATGATCGGCGCTTTAAATATATTTCATCAAAGTATCGCCTCCCATTTCGGCATGGATTTAGATCATGGCTATTATGAGCGTGATTTTTCTATCTCCAGCTATGATGCCGATGGCGCAAAGAATGAATATGCACTATACGATTTGTTAACCTTACCGTTAACAAATCGCTTTGATCTCACGGGCGGCGTGAGAGCCGCAAAGGATTTAACGCAATCAGAAAATAGCACTACCGATCGTCATGATCATTATCAAGCCGCAATAACACACCTTGAAACAACCTGGCATTTTACGCCGACTCTGTCTTTGTTTTTGCGCCGTGCGGGAAGCTACCGATTCCCGAATGTCGATGAAATCACCCTGACACAAAACAATCAAAAATTACTCGCACAAACCGGCGTTTCCTATGAAACGGGGCTTGATTTCAAAAATGCGCGGGATGATTTAAAAATGGAAGGCTATCAGCTGAATTTACAACACGAAATTCTATTCGTCCCTTCGATAAATAATCCTTTAGCGGGCTATAATCAAAATCTGGCACCGACGAGACGTACAGGACTCATCCTCAGCGACGATCACAAGCTCACGGAAGATTGGGATGTCTCGTTGAATGATCAACTCGTAAATGCAAAATTTAATTCAGGGCTTTATAAAAACAACCGTATCCCTTTTGTCGCAGAACATACTTTTCAGTTATCGAGCAATTATCGATTCTTAACGCACTGGCAACTCTATGCTGACGTGCTGTATTTAGGCAACCGCTATCCAAGCAATGATCTCTCGAATACAATACGCCTTGGCGGTTATAGTATTTACAACGCCAATATCAGCTATCAAATAAAATCGTATACGATTGCATTACGCTGTAATAATTTATTGAATAAAGTTTATAGCGCTTATTCGTTAGTCGCCTACGACAGCGTCTCAAAAAATCTCATACCGTATTTTTATCCAGCACCCGATCGAAATTTCTCACTCACCGTATCGGCAGATTTTTAATATGAAAAAACCGATTATTTTATCCATCGCGCTTCATGCATTATTTTTCTTAGCCATTGTTGTTCAACTACCCCATAACCATTCCGTGCTCATCGGCAACCCACCGATTATCCACACTTTTTTGTATGCCGGTGCTTTTCATCCTGTTAAAAAGCCATCTGAATTAAGCAGCCAAAAATCATTGCCGACGCAACACTCGTCAACTGCGTTAAACACCAACCGTTCGGAGGCAACGATAAACGCAACACAAAACAAGCCGAATCAATCTTCGCCGATTATCACATCAGGGCACGCAGATCCATTGGCGATGCTATTACACGATCGCATTCAATCACAACTGAGAATCCCCGACGAGTTTTCACCGATGATTGAAGGGAAATGGGTTACCTTGGAATTTGATTTACTGGCAACTGGATCTATTCAGCAGGCGTTAATCACACACTCAAGCGGCATTCAAGCCGTTGATCAAGCAGTCATTGACGCGGTTAATGCGATTCAACCCGTTATTGAAGCTTCGTCATATCTTCATAATGAAACACAATGTCATTACACCATTAACATCAGGTTGGGTTGAATGAACACTAAAATATGAGCGCCCCTTAGAAAACCCGAGTTCTAAATTTTTTACCGCAAGTTTGTGGTTCATCAATCATTTTTTCATCATTGCGAGAAGTATCGGCAACGAAGCAATCCGCTCTCTCGTCATTGAGAGGAGCGCTAGCGACGAAGCAATGACGGAAAACTACTTCAACCATACCTCGCAATGACAAAATCCTCTAACCGTTTGACTGCTTTTTTGGCAAAACAAAAACCCCGAATTCACGTTTAGAAAGCACTGAATAATTACAACTCCACGTTCACAAAAACCCAGCTTCTGTTAATGACACACAGCCACTCGAACCAACGATAATATGATCCAACACACGCGTATCAACCAATGCCAATGCCGTTTTTAATTTTTCCGTCACGGCTAAATCGGCATCGCTCGGTGTCGGGTCACCCGAAGGGTGATTGTGCGTAAAAATAACAGCAGCCGCATTGTGGGCGAGCGCCGCTTTCACTACTTCGCGAGGATAAATTTCAGAGCGGTCAATACTCCCGTAAAACAACTCTTTGAATGCGATAATACGATGTTTATTATTTAAAAAAAGACAACCGAAAATCTCCTGTTCCATGCCGCCCAGTTTTGCAGATAAAAACTGCTTAACGACACTCACATGCGCCATTGTATCGGCCATTTGTGCTGACTCAAATAGATAGCGCCGAATGATTTCTAAAATCGCCTGAAGTTCAGTATATTTCGCAAGACCTAGTCCGGGAACATGACAAAACTCATCGGACGTCACATGAAATAATTTCTGCAAACTGCCAAATTGTTTCAATAAATCTCGAGCTATATCCAAAGCAGATTTTCCTTTCACGCCTGAGCGCAAAAAAATCGCGATCAATTCCGCATCAGATAGCGTCGATGCGCCTTTCGATAATAATTTTTCTCTCGGTCGTTCTTGTTCCGGCCAGTTTTTGATACCCATATCATAATCTCTTTTACATCGAGTGGATTGATCCTCGATACATTGTTTTCATCATAAAAAAATCGAGAATGCAATATTCCGTCATGCTCAAATGCTACGTCATTTCGCAGCAGCCATCGCGCATCGTGGGATCTGGAAAAACAGTTCCTCCCTAGCACCCGCCCAAAGCTATACCTTTACTGGCATCACAATTACGGCGCTGCGATTTCACTGGATCCCGGAAACGCCGGACACGGGCACGCGGTAGCGTGCCCCCCTACGAATCCACGGTGGGCCGCGTCCATGCCTATATATTGCCTACTTCGTCGCAATGCACTATCACCCTTTCTCATGAATGATGTTGCGATCCACAACCCAAGGCACCCCAGTCCGGCAACATCCCTTCAGCAGCAGGAACCATGACCTCGACAACATCACGATCAACATTTTGATCGATTAAATTTTCATTCATATGAACCTCCGTTAGTCATTTCAATAATTATTCAGCTTATTCCAAGAAATACGCGACAATGGTTGTTTGCTACTATCCACTGAATAATTACCCATTTTAATATTCTGTAAATTTATAAAAATCCTTCCATAAATTTACACTATTCGAGCTTTTTTTAGCTCCCAAATCGCCATCCAATGGCGATTTAATTTTTTTTCGATCTTCTAAAAATCTACTCGCTATTGAATTCCAATACTTCATTCTCGCAAGGTATTAACTCATGAGAAATATTTTGCAAACCTTGAAATGTTCGATGATAAAAAAACAACAGGGATACCAAGAGGAGTAAAAATCCAATCAATGAAAAAAACCGGCTGACACCCCACTTATCAATCAAATATCCGGCTAATATCAAACTGACCGGCACCATAGAATTCTCAATAAAAAATAACAGGGTAAAAAATCTCGACCGATAATCGCCTTGAATATGGCTCATTAAAGCGCTATTAAAAATCATGCTCGATAAATTGATACCCATACTTGCCAGCGTTAAGCTGAATAAGTAAATCCATTTATCCAAATGCAAACTAAAAGTCAAAATACCGAGGGCTGTCATAACAAACCCCATCGTAATAATGGCATCTTTGCTGAACAGGGTCGCCATTTTCCCCAACATGATCGAGGAAAGAATAGCGCCAACACCTTCTGCAGACATTAAAAACCCTAAAAAACGGGATGACTCTTTCAAATGCATTTTAACAAAAAGAGGAAGTGCGATTTGGAGGGGCGAAATGATAAATTGCAAAACAACCAATGCAAAAACCATCACCACTAGAGAACGTGATTGCATCATAAAAGAAAACCCCTGAAAAAAATGACGGGGCCATTTTTTAATGGCATTCGTTATAACAGTCCATGAAAACTGATTGAGTCTCAAATTTTTTTTGCTATTAAACGGCTTTATAAAAATAACCGAACAACCCGCTGAGAGAAAAGCGAGGAAATTGATGCACAATGCAACAGGAATACCTAAAAAACCTACCAACGTACCAGCGAAAGATCCACCTAAAATTTTAATAATAGAATCCGTGCCGGTAATTACTTGAAACGCTTTCTGCAACTGTTTGTTATCCACAATGTCCGGCAAAAACCCTGATGAGCCCGCTGTAATCATGGCGCCGCCTACACCACTTAGCATAAACAAACCACTGAAGATAAACACAGAAGTTTTATTTGTAAAAATAAAGAAAACAATCACAAGCCAAGCAATAGACTTAAAAAAACTACCGATAATAATAAAATGTTTTCGATCACACTGATCAGCTAATGGCGCTAGCACTAATGAGCAAACCAATCCCATGATAAAAGCCGGCATAAAAATATAAGAAATCTGTATCGCATGACCGCCGTGATTTAAAACATAAAACGAAATAGCAATAAGGGCTAATTGATTACCAAATAAAGCAGCTAGCTCAGAAAAACGGAGTATCCAAAAATTCTTATTGAGGTATGGCATTATTGACATTCGCCATTTCTCCCATCATAAATTGCGTGCAAAACGCACATCGCGCTTGTTTATGATTGAACACTAATTGCTGATCAGAAAATAATTTTCGTAATCGAGAAAATTGACAGCGCATATAATTAAATTCATCCGCCACTGATAAAAATCGCTCTTTCTTGAGCGGCGAAACACGACTATCTATAAATGGATCATTACAATGATAAAGCGATAGATCTTCACGATAAAATAGTTGGGTCGGTCCCGTGTTGATTTCGTGGCAAACACCACAAGAAATATTCTCATCAAAAAAATGCGCCTGATTACTTTGCTGGCAAGCATTATAAGCTGGGTAAGCATCCATAATAATTTGTTGTTGATTTTCTCGATGTCGGGAGGTAAAGCGGTGAGGCGTTGATGGTTGAGATAAAATATGCGCTCTAATTCCCCGATAGCGAAAATTAAAATCAGCCAATTCTTCCTCTATCAGATCCATCGTTTTCTCGAGATTCAATCGGTTATAAATAACATCTAAAATCACTCGATCTTGATAGGCCAGCAGCAACTTTAACATATGATTGAATCTTGTCTTGGCGCCAACGCCTTGTTTCTGAAATAGATTGAATCCAAACGAAATATTCAGTTGTTTTTTAGGTATACTTTTAAACAGTGAAATCAATCGATCATCTAATATTGGATGCGGTGCCCACCCCGCTGTTCTCATCACAATTTCTGCCAAAGGAATATGCTGATGAATCTGATTGACTAATGAACCGATGTTGGCGCTATGGCTTGAGTCCACATATAAAAAAGGTTCTCCGCCCGTTAGACCGATAATGGGAATGAGTTCTTCAGATTCGACAAAGCGCTGAATATCATCCAATTTTTTAATAAACTGTTGCATAGAAATGTGGGTGGCATTTTGCTGGCCATTGCAACAAGCTTCGCAAGCTTTATCACACAAAGAAGTGATTCTGAAAATAAAAGTGAATGGTTTTCCCATAAGATTTTCTCCGATCTTTTTATTTCGCCTGACGAGGTAATGGCATTACTTTTAAAATAATTGCCATCGTAATAATTAATAAAAATGTCGATTGATGTGCTT
>MGXH01000063.1 GCA_001801305.1 Gammaproteobacteria bacterium GWE2_42_36 | reverse complement strand
GTCGATCGAAAGGCCATACCCCGTTAAATGCAACAGGGAGTACTGCAACATCGATCCATGTCCATTCGACAACACAAATCGATCACGATTTAACCAGTCTGGATTATTAGGATTATGTTTTAAAAAATCATTCCATAAGACTTCAGCAATATCTGCCATACCCATCGGCATGCCCGGATGGCCCGAGTTAGCTTTTTGAACAGCGTCAATGCTTAAAAAACGAATGGCATTAGCAAGCTCGAAACGAGATGACATAAGATGATTTCTCCTGATTAGATGCTTTTAAAAACTGAGCGCATTGTAGAGTTTTTATAAATTTTTTACAATTTAAGAAATAAAGTGGCGGATGGCTGAGGATTGTCTATACTTCACGCAAACATAACTCCCGCTTTAAAGCAAGCGGTTTGTCAATAAAAAATATAATAATTAAGGAGTAAAATCATGCCTACTTTTATAGAACTCTTGCGACATAAGTACCCTAAAGAAAAGCGATTTAGCCTTGAAGAATGGCATGAATCAAAAGACGACTTAGCTTACGCATGTAGATTTTTAGCCAAAAAAGGCGATCCAGAGCTTCTCAAGCCGCTACTTACGCTCTCTTTCGATATCAATGTTCCTTCGCATGCAGGGCAACTAGCCCCTCTTCATTTTGCCTGTTATGAGTTCATCATCAAATTACTGGGTTTTGAAAAAGCTTCTCAAGCAGAAATAGATCAACGAAGGGAAGTAATACGCTTATTAAGCGTTCGTGAAGGAATCAATAAAAACGCATCAGCTAAAGATGGGGTCACCTGTCAACAATTATTGAACTATATTGCTCAGCTAGACACACCAGAACCTCTTGCAAACAAAGCGATCCTGGAAGAAGCGGTGCGCGCAGTAGCTGGCTACAGACCTCCTTTTGGATTGTGGCAAAATGGTGCAACTGTTACCTCTATTCCTGGCAACCCTGTACAACGCGCAATCATCGAAGCCATGGCTGTTGCGACAACCCGTTATCCTCTCGTTACGGCTTCAACTCCACCTGAGGCGATAGCAGCTGCACATGATTATCGTGAGCGCGACCTAAAACCAATGCTTGACGCACTTACCGGTCCATTATCCGAATTCTTTCCTAAAAACAAAGCTAGCGCCCTGTTTACCTCCGACGCAATACAGCGTCTACAATTTGCGCTACAACTCAAGCTAATTGATTGCCGCGAGTCACCCATAAGAATGCCAGGGACTTGCCAAGACGCAGGGGCGGTAACATTGTTTCAATTATTAAAAAACCCAGCCATTCAAACAAAAAACATCCAAGTCGGCATGATCTTTTTCGAGCGCCCATCTCCTGATCACATATACAACGCCGCTCTCATGGAAAAAGTGGAAAATCATTTATTTCTTATAATAGGCGATCGTGCAAAAATTAATTCTCTCAACACCCCAACATGGGATGCTTACTTTGTAGATCCAGCGGTCTCTCTAGCAGGAACAGTCTCTGGTGTAACAAACGAAGCTCAATTTTACCACACCAGAGATATCCCTCCCGGCTCTTTAGCGGATGCACTGGATAAAAAAGAATCTGATGCCTCTGTATTAATGCTGCCGATGCCTTTTCCAAACTGGAAAATGCATTTATTAAACGATCGCCCTTGGCCACAACGAGAAACCCTTGAAAAGCTGATGACAACCCTCATGATGAGCTGTTCCTCATTTGAAGAGATGCAAGGAGAAATAGAAAAAGCCATACAATCCTTACGCAGTCTGTCTGCACAATCCGTGAGCAGCCTACCTACCGATGACAAAGGAGCCTCCTCTTGCCACGGCCGCCCTAGCCGTTAAATATTCCCGTATCGAGTCGATCGAGCAAGCCATCGTCGAACGAGGGGTTTCGCAAGCGATGGATATTTCTCTAAAATCAAATCACCGATTGATGGAATCTCCGAAAGCCATGCGCGATCGCGGAGCAAATCAGCGATTTTCATTTGCGCAATGCCCGACTGTTGCGTCCCTAAAATTTCACCAGGGCCTCGCAATTGTAAATCCTGTTGTGCAATTAAAAAACCATCTTGCGTTTCGCGCATGACGCTTAATCGTTTTCTTGCAAATGCCGACAGTGGTGATCGATAAAGTAACACGCAATAACTCGAACAATCGCCCCGTCCGATACGCCCCCGCAATTGATGCAATTGCGAAAGACCAAATCGCTCGGCATTTTCGATAATCATTAAACTCGCATTGGGCACATCAATGCCCACTTCGATAACTGTCGTTGCCACCAAAATATGATACTCGCCCCGTTTAAACGCGGTCATAAGTCGTTCTTTGTCTGCTGCTTTTAATCGCCCATGAACCAACGCAATATTAAATTCCGGCAATTGATTTTTAATTTCTTCTATCATCGGCTCGGCTGCCGCCTGGCAAGGCAAAAGATCTGACTCTTCGATCAAGGGGCATACCCAATAAGCTTGACGCCCTTGCTTACAAAGCTCTCGCACATGCGCGATCACTTCTAATCTGCGACGGTGACTCACCAACATCGTCGTAATGGGCTTTCTTCCTGCGGGTAATTCATCAATAATCGACTGATCTAAATCGGCATAAGCCACCATTGCCAACGTTCGAGGAATCGGCGTTGCCGTCATCACCAACTGATGAGGATGATCATTGTTTTTCTGGCCCTTCTCACGCAACAGAAGACGTTGGCGCACACCAAAGCGATGCTGTTCGTCAACAATCACTAAACCAAGCGAATGAAACGCAATCTCTTTTTGGAAAAGCGCGTGCGTACCAATCACCATACGCGCTTGGCCGCTTTTGATTTTTTGTAATGCTGCTTGTCGCTGCTTCCCTTTCGAGGATCCAGATAGCCACGCCAACTCAATGTTGAGCGGCTCAAACCAAGCCGAAAAATTTCTAAAATGTTGTTCGGCTAAAATCTCAGTCGGCGCCATCAAAGCGACCTGATAACCGTTTTCAATAATCATCAAAGCGATATAAGCTGCAACAACAGTTTTTCCGCACCCAACATCCCCTTGCAACAGACGCATCATCGGCATGGCTTGATGAAGATCCTGTTCGATTTCCTCAATCACACGCTGTTGCGCCTGCGTTAATTGAAACGGTAAGTGATGTAAAAATAAGTCGGTTAATTGATGGGTCGATTGAAAAGGAACCGCGGAATAGGTCGTCGATTCTTTTCGTAATAATCGCAAACTCAGATGATGCGCTAACAATTCTTCCATGATGAGTCGCTTCTGCGCGCCATACTGATGTGACTCCATCAGCGCCATAGAAATATCCGGTGGCGGTTGATGTAAAAATAAAATCGCTTCTTTAATAGACGGCAGCTGATATCGCTGCAAAATCTCTGCGGGCAATAATTCAGGTAGTTCGTATTGAGAAAACAAATCCAATGCAGCTTTGGTTAATTTCTGCCAAGAGGCTTGTCGCAACCCTTCTGTCGATGGATAAATCGGCGTTAAAGAAGATTCCAACGCGTTAGGTTTTGCTGCATCGATGAGTTGATATTGAGGATGCGTCATTGCAAAATAAATTTTCTCAAAACGAACCTCACCAAAACAACGGAGAATAACCCCTGTTTTTAACTGTGTTTTTTGATAAGAAGAAAAATGAAAAAAACGTAGCAGTAAAACGCCGGTTTTATCTCTCAATCGACAAACAAGCTGCGGACGGCCTCGATAAACTAACTCAACAGAATCAATTTCTCCTTCAACCAGCGCTTGAGCGCCTATTTGTAATTCTCGGATAGAACTCAAATGGGTTTGATCTTCATATCGATAGGGTAAATAAAACAAAAGATCAGCAATCGAATAAAGCCCTAACTTTTCTAAGTGTTGCGCTATTTTTTGTCCAACCCCTTTCAAACACAAACAAGATAACCGATGAAGAGAAGGTTTTTGTTCGTTAGACAAGACGCACTTCCCTTACTGCTTATAAATCAATGCGTTTTTCAAATGAACAAAAGAAATTGCAGCGAAAGCCATAAAAAACAATACTGTTATTATTTCCAGGCTCACGCCATAAATGGAAAAACTAATTACTCGGCAACTTTGATCACCAATAAGCCCTGCTTTGATCACTTGAGCAAAATTCGTTTCATCAGGTACGTTAGCAATAGCAGCGCCTTGTAAAAAATACTGTAATAAAACATGATGCATTGCAATGATGACCCCTATTACCGACCAAGTTAATCCCGTAGCGCTATATGCAATGCGAGCACGTTTCGTTTGATGTTGCAAAAAACCACAAAGAAAGGTAATCAATAAAAAAGCGGCTAAAAGATGTTCCAGAAAACTCATTGCGCAAAATTGCAACAACCCTTCCTCTTGTAAAAGCCCATTAAAAAGAAGCCATCCTAAAATGACGATAAAATAGAGAAAAAATAGTTTTCTGATCGTTATTTGCATGGCATTCGCTCCAAGTTAATTAGACTAATCGCTCGTGAAAAAACTCGCCGCATTGTCTGGATCGGAGTATACCCATTGCCACTAAAAATGCGAAGCGTGTTGTAGCCCACTCTATTGATGAGACTCCTGAGACATCCAGCTTTCCAAAATAATTTGAGCCGAAACGGCATCAATAGCTGATTTTCCTAGCGCTCGATATCCTCCCTGCTCAAACAATCGGTTTTTTGCCTCAACTGTTGTTAGACGTTCATCGACAGTATAAACAGGCAAATGGAAGTGCTCTTGCAATTCTTGCGCCAAATGCAAAGCTTTTTCTGTTGTTTCTTGATGAGCACCGTCCATACCCAAAGGCAAGCCGACAATTAAACAATCAGGCTTCCATGATTGAATCAATTTAGCTACAACGCTCCAATCGGGTATGCCATTCGCTGCTTTAATCGCCAAAAGAGGCTTAGCTGTTTTCGTCACAGTTTGCCCCACAGCGACACCGATCGACATTTTGCCGTAATCAAATCCTAATAGCGTTTGATGCTTGTTCGACATATTGTTTAAATTCTATAACAGAAGAATAGTCCGATAACCATTGCTGCAAAACTTCTTTTAATCCTTATACGGATTAAAATGCAAGAAACAGTCGCTATTTACGCGCAAATTTGCACTCACGAAGCATACCTTGTTTTACTCATTTTCTCAAAATCATCCTGAATCGTTTGCGAAATATTCAGATACTGCTATATTAAAAAAAATCGTTTGGATAAAGGGAAAAATGTTTAGCCAAGATCAAATAAAGAAAATGATTTTTCAGCTTGTTGATCAACGCGCTTTTTCATTACGAGATCTCGCTGATCAACTCAAAATCAGGCCTTCTATTGTCGAAAAAATTTATCGTGAAGATAATTATGTCTATCGAGGAAATATCGCAAAATTAACCCGAACATTATCTTATATTTATTGCACCGCGCAAAAAAAAAAATAGCGCCTTTACTCTGCGCCATGAACTCTTGGTGCAATCCCACATAACAATTTATAAGGTATGGTACGCACTGATTCAGCAACTAATTCAACGGGTAATTGTCTTCCCCATAAAACTACATCATCTCCTACTTGCGCATGAGGGTTGGCGCTTAAATCAATCGCGATCATATCCATCGCCACGCGACCCAAAATACAGCACAACTGACCTCCGACCAAAACAGGCAGAGGGCGCTCTGTTTTAAAACGATAGGGGTACCCATCGCCATAACCGATGGCTGCAATGCCAATAGGCGTTGGTTTAACACATTTCCATGAACTTCCGTAACCAATTGTTTCTTGAGGATTTTGATCCCGCCTGGCAATCAATTGAGAGCGAAGCGTCATCACTGGTTTGAGATCAAGATCACGCCCCAGCTTTCCTGCTATCGGAGAAACGCCGTATAGTAATAATCCTGGGCGAACCCAATCAGCATGTGCTTGTGGAAAATTTAAAATGCCGGCTGAGTTGGCCAAGCTGCGCTCTCCTGAAAATCCGGCTGTCGCTATTTCAAAAAGCTCAATTTGGTTCGCTGTTTTAGGATCTTCTGGGCAATCTGCGTCCGAAAAATGGGTCATAAACCCAAAAGGCTTTTGCAGAAAAGCAACCTGAGATAAAGCTTCATAGACAGCCCCTACTTCGTCAGGTCTAAATCCAAGACGATTCATTCCTGTGTTGATTTTTATCCAAATCTTAACCGGTTTTTTAAAGGCTCGTTGATTCAGTGCGGCGATTTGTTCTTTGCAGTGAATGACCATTTCACACCGCAAATCTTCAATCGCTTCAAATTCCTGAGAAGAAAAAAACCCCGCCATCAAAATGATCGGGTTTTGCAATCCCGCTCGGCGAATACTGCATGCCTCTTCTAATCCAGCAACACCAAAGGCATCCGCTTCGACAAGCGCTCGCGCAACACGTGAAAGCCCATGACCATACGCATTCGCTTTAATCATCGCCGTCACTTTCGATGTGGGGGCTAACTTGCGAATATGGGTTAAATTGTATTGCAATGCTTCTAAATCAATTTCCACATAAGCGGGACGCGACATTATAAAGTTCCACCTGTATAAATATCCGGCGTATAATTTTCGAAACGCGTAAATTTCCCTAAGAAGGTCAGAGAAACCTTTCCAATGGGGCCATTACGCTGTTTGGCAATAATAATTTCGGCTTTACCTTTATCGGGACTATTTTCATTATAAACTTCATCGCGATAAATAAAAACAATCACGTCTGCGTCTTGCTCCAATCCACCTGATTCTCTTAAATCCGACATAACCGGTCGCTTATCACTTCGCGCCTCGAGACTTCGATTCAATTGTGAAAGCGCGACAATAGGCACGTGCAATTCTTTAGCGATGGCTTTCAGCGTTCTGGAAATTTCAGAAACTTCGGTCGTGCGATTTTCTCTAAACCCAGGCACTTGCATCAATTGTAAATAATCGACGACAATCAGTCCCAAATCGCCCTGTTCTCTCGCCAGACGACGTGCTCGCGCACGAAGCTCGGCAGGGCTGAGCGCCGGTGTATCATCGACAAACAGCTTAGCATCAGAGAGCAAATTGACAGCGGACGTAATGCGAGGCCAATCTTCATCCTCTAAACGACCCGTCCTCACTTTATGTTGATCAATGCGGCTCAGCGACGAAATAATTCTCATCGCTAGCGCTTCTCCGGGCATTTCCATACTAAAAACAAGGATCGGTTTGCTGCTGTTAATCGCTGCATGCTCGGCAATATTCATGGCAAAAGCGGTTTTCCCCATCGAAGGGCGCCCAGCAACTATAATTAAATCAGCGGGTTGCAAACCGGAAGTCATTTCATCAAAATCAGGATAACCGACTGATAATCCGGTAATCGTTTGGTCACTATGATAAAGCGTGTCGATACGATCAATGGCTTTCGCTAAAAGGTTATCAATCTTTGTGACGCCTCGCCCTCGCTTTTTTTGCTCGGCAATAGCAAATATTTGTCGTTCCGCTTCATCGAGCACCTCAAGACTGTCACGACCTTGCGGATTAAACGCATTATCAGCAATCGTGTTTGCCACGCTAATCAATTGCCGAAATACCGATTTTTCCCGGATGATATCTGCATAGGCCACGATATTCGTAGAACTCAGTGAATTATTAGCTAATTCAAACAAATAAGATTCATCGCCGATTTCAGTTAACTGCTCTCGCGATTTTAATGTCTCTGCGATCGTTAGTGCATCTAATGGACGCTCTTTGCTGGATAGATGCATCATAGCATCAAAAATAAGTCGATGACGATGGTGATAAAAATCAATGGAGCTGATTCGATCGACAATTTTATCCCAAGCCTGATTGTCTAACATTAAACCACCCAGCAAAGACAGCTCAGCCTCTGTCGAATGCGGTGGTGTTTTTACAGCATCTATATCAGAAAGACGTTTTTTTTTGATTAGTTTTTTTTCATCAGCCATGGGAATCGTCCTTAAATCGAAGCGAAGATCTTATTACGATTCACACTTAAAATCAAACGGTAAAGTGGCGCGAGTATAAGGAACAAGCTCATAACAATATGTTGTTCTATCAAATAGTTATACCGCACAAAAACTATTTTCGCATAGACAATCAATTTTTACGTCGGGTCTGGGGGACCGTTCTACTAATGCATCTCTTCGCGATGATTTTCTTCTATGGCGCGAATCTGACACATCCAAAAAAACTTTCATTGTTCCACGTGAAACAATGAAAAAAAACATTCTTCATCAATTTTAAAATGTTCTACGTGAAACAATTTTTTGTACGATCAAAATCTCTCGGCGGGCTTTAACTATTGCATCATCATATACAATTCTCAAAATCTGCTTTCTCCAATCCCTATTAGTTAACAGAGTCCAATGCGAATTTAAAAACGCCTTTAACCATCGTTTTTCCGCGAAGGAAAATTTCTCGCAAAACTATCATCATTGCCAGGTTTTACAGAAAACCCCTCTGCTCAATTGGATCTATTGTTTAAATTCAATGATATCTCCTGGCTGACAATCTAAAAAATTACAAATTTCATCTAATGTTGTTAAACGAATCGCCTTTGCTTTTCCATTTTTTAAAATAGAAAGATTCGCTTCCGTAATACCAATTGACTTGGCGAGCTCACCTAAACGCACTTTCCGTTTTGCCATCATGACATCCAAATTAATGATAATACTCATAGATATTCCTTATACTGTAAACGATTGGTCTTCAGAAACTTTCTGAGCTTCCGTCATGACCCACGCAATTAATAAAATAATCCCTCCAGTTATCAAAACTACAAAATCCATTCCATCTACGTTGATAGCGATAATTTTTTGGCCGGCGCCCGTATTTTGAAAGGTCATCACCAATGACATTAACGTCTTGTAGAATAAACCGCCGATAACCTGAGCAAATAAAGCGTACGCTAATTTTTTATACCGATTTGCATTATCGGTTGAAAAAATATCGCCCTCTTCATAATGGCGAAAAATTTTAATTAGCTGATGTACCGAATACATAAATATACTTGCCGGCAAAATGGACGCCATGATTCCTAAAAATCTCGTTAATCCATTTAAAGTAGTCGGCCACACAAAAAATTCTGAGCCTATCCCAAATTGAGAAAATATATCAAATGCACCATGGATGCTTAACCAAAACCATACAATCATAGCGGGCGTGATATAAAACAAAAATTGAAATAAAATCCGAAATCGCCTACTTACTCTTTTAATTTTGTCCACTTCCAATCTCCTCTGCTAAATAAAATCGTGTTAAATTAAAGCTCAGAAGGGACTTTACACAAAAATTTATCGTTTTGCAATAAATTTATATCAAATTAAATAATAATTATATCGATTTATAATTTTCCGTTGTGAAGCGACCCCTCAATCCTCGATCCAAATCCACAGAAATAGAAAAGAGCCACGATCTAATAGACAAGATGAAATGGATAAAAAAAGAAAATATTTGACGCGAATCGCGATCCAAACGAGACAAGAACCTTCAGATTTTGGATGATTTTTTACGAAAAAATTGATGAGAAAGCGGAGTGTACACGATAGTACATGAGCATTTCGAAGAAATTTTTCGTAAAAAATGGCCGAAAGATGAACGTTCGATAATGAGAGGAAAGAATAAAGAGCTTGGCGATGACCTACTTTAGCGAGAGAACGAGCCCTCACGATCATTGGCGCAGGAAGTTTTCACGACTGAGTTCGAAATGGGATCAGG
>MGXH01000062.1:9658-10008 GCA_001801305.1 Gammaproteobacteria bacterium GWE2_42_36 | reverse complement strand
CTTATTATCGAAATCACCTCGAATCCCGGTGAAACTTTTCTCGATAAAATGATTGCGCTAGTCGAGGGTGCCAAACGTAAAAAAACGCCCAATGAAATTTCACTCAACACCTTACTCGTCACACTCACCATCATTTTCTTATTAGCCAGCACGACCTTACTTCCCTTTTCACACTACAGTGTAGTAGCCAACGGAAAAGGTTCTCTCATTCCTATTACAGTCATTCTGGCTTTATTTATTTGTTTGGCCCCCACCACTATTGGCGGATTGCTATCCGCCATTGGGATTGCCGGTATGGACCGTATGATTCAAGCCAATGTGATTGCGATGTCAGGACGAGCTGTCGAGGC